>NZ_RCVZ01000004.1 GCF_003668575.1 Falsibacillus albus
CTGACGGTCACCAGAACAGAGATCTGATGCCCGTCGGGGAGCGAAAAGGGTCCTGACGGTCACCAGAACAGGGATCTGTTGCCTGACGGAGAGCGAAATAGATACTGACGGTCATCAGAACGGGGATCTGATGCCCGTTGGAGATCCAAATGTGTACTGGCGGTCATCAGAACAGAGATCTGATGACCGACGGAGAGAGAAAAGGGTCCTGACGGTCACCAGAACGGGGATCTGATGCCCGTCGGGGAGAGAAATGAGCACGGAAGGTAATCAGAATGGAGATCTGGTGCCCGACGGAGAGCGAAATAGATACTGACGGTAACCAGAACGAGGATCAGGTGCCCGTCGGTGAGAGAAATGAGCACTGACGGTCACCAAAACGAGGATCTGATGCCCGTCAGAAAGATTATTGGAAATAATGGTAACCTGGACGAGACAACTGCGGGAAACTATATAAGGTTTTCAGGTTGAACCCCAAAAAATGGTATCGAGATGTTCACACCTCGATACCATTTATTGCATTGCGATATTATATTTGTAGAAATGGATCAATCTCCGTTTAAAAGGTCGAAAACACCTCTTGCAAGGCTTCCTTCGTCTTTGGAGCCGCCATGGGATGGCATCGCAGAAAATACCCTGCTGGCAAGACGGCTGAATGGAAGGGACTGCACCCAAACGGTTCCAGGTCCGCGAAGAGTCGCGAAAAACAGACCTTCGCCTCCGAATAGAGCAGTCTTGACACCTTTTACAAATTCTATGTTATAGTTTACACGGCTAGTCATGGCAACCAAGCAGCCTGTATCGACACGCAGCGTTTCTCCAGAAGACAGGTCCTTTCTATGTAACGTGCCTCCTGCATGGACAAATGCCATTCCATCTCCTTCAAGCTTTTGCATGATGAAGCCTTCTCCTCCAAAGAAGCCTGTACCAAGCTTCCGCTGAAATTCAACCCCGACAGTAACCCCTTTTGCAGCAGCAAGGAATGCGTCTTTTTGACAAATGATTTTCCCTTCAAATTGGCTTAAATCTAATGGTATGATTTTCCCGGGATAAGGTGAGGCGAAAGATACGCGCTTCTTATCATAACCTTGATTCGTAAAGGTGGTCATAAATAGGCTTTCACCCGTCAGCACCCTTTTTCCTGCGCTGAACAACTTCCCTACAAAGCCGCCGCCTGCATTTGACCCGTCACCGAAGATCGTCTCCATCTGGATATTGTCTTCCATCATCATCAGGCTTCCTGCTTCGGCAACGACGGTTTCCTGTGGGTCCAACTCGACTTCAACGAATTGCATGTCGTCACCATGAATCTTAAAATCTATCTCATGATTATTCACTACTAAACCCCCTTGTTTATTTCTTTAACATTATTTTAAAAGAAATTGCCATGAACTCCAATGAAAATATTTTGAAAATGATGTCAATACATTCAATTTACGGGAATCGTGAGGGTCTGCGGGTCGGTCCGAAACATTTCCTGTTCAGCACGAATCATGGTATGATAAAGATTGATTTTACAAAAGGAGTTGTTTTAAATGGCGAAAAAAGGATACATATTAATGAAAAACGGCGAAAAAATTGAATTTAATCTTTTCCCGAATGAAGCGCCTGGAACAGTTGCGAATTTCGAAAAGCTTGCAAATGAAGGATTCTATAATGGTTTGACTTTCCACCGCGTCATTCCTGGTTTTGTCAGTCAAGGAGGAGATCCAAACGGAAACGGAACTGGAGGCCCTGGGTACACAATCAAATGTGAAACAGAAGGCAATCCGCATAAGCATGAAGTTGGATCATTATCGATGGCACATGCTGGTAAAGATACTGGCGGCAGCCAATTTTTCATCGTTCACGAGCCACAGCCGCATTTGAACGGAGTGCACACTGTTTTTGGCAAAGTCACTTCCAATGTGGAAGCTGCAAAAGCTATGAAAAACGGTGATGTAATGGAAAAAGTAGAAGTATTTGATGCTTAAATAACTTAAATAACATAAAAAGGAGGCTTCCCCCAATGTGTTTTCACTGATGGGGGAAGCCTTCTTTATTGCTGTAGTGCTTTTTCTCTTTTAATCGTCATGGTTTTCGAGCTTAATTTATCAATCCATACGTAAATTATTCCCGCTGCGATGCATCCGACCCCGAGCATGGAAAAAAGAACATTGCCAAGTGAACGGTCCAGCAAAAAACCTGAAATAAGCGGTCCGATCGCACCTCCGAGAATCCATTGTAATCCTGCTGCCCCCATATAAGTGCCGCGTAAATGCTCTGGCGCCAAGTTTGAAATAAACGTCATCTGGACGGGAGTAATGAGCATTTCCCCGACTGTATAGATTCCGTAAACAATCAATAAAACCATTAATATGATGGTGAAATCGGTTCGATCCTCATAAAAATAATAGGGCAGCCAGCCAACAGCCAATTGACCAAGGCCGAAAAGAAGTGTACCCAAAACCATAATAAAACCGATTTTTTTCCTTGAGGCGAAGCTGGAAATCGGCAGCTGGAATAGCACTACAAGGATCCCGTTGAAAGCCATCAAATAAGGAAAAGGATTTTGGCTGGGAGATAAGTGCTTCAGTTCATTGTCAAAATGCAGAGGGAGCATTCCTTCAGTCTGTGAAAATGACATGGAAATGATAATTCCCGTCAAAACAAAGATCAATAATAACTTATCTTGGACAAGAACCTTGAAAGGAGAAGGCAGGTTTTCTTTCTCTTCATCCTTATCAAGGACCGAATCCTTGCGTTCCTTTATGGGCAGGCTCTCTCTAATGAAGAAGGCCACAATCAATGCATAAATGATGACAGATGATGCAGTGATCATGAAGATGATGCTTTTTGAGATGACGATGATGGATGCCCCGATCAACGGCCCCGTTGCAGCACCGATATTGTGGCCAAGGCGCAGCAAGCCGAATGCTTCTGTTCTTTTATCAGGCTCTGTCACGTCAGCAACCATGGCGGAGGCAGCCGGGTGAAAGAGCGAATTAAAAAATCCCATGAATGCTGAAAGCAATACAAAAGCAAGAAATGAATCAAAAAAGATAAATCCGATCATGATCAAACCATTTCCAAGCATCGACCCGATCATGATGGGCTTGCGGCCATAGACATCTGCCATTCGGCCACCCAGCATAGTCCCGAACACGGATGCAATCGGTGCAACTGACATGATTACCCCAACAAGCCACATGGAATCGACTTTATCCTTTAAATATAAGGCCAGAAAAGGCATGAGCATCATGAAAGCGACACCGTTCATGGCTTCGCCGGCAAAACGAATCCACACGTTACGATCGAGTCCTTTTAATTGTTGGAAAGACCTCATTTTAATCACCTGCAATTTCCAGTAGAATAATTAAATCATAACAAAAATTTGCAATTTCTTTATTTTTTTGAAATTTCTATTTTTTTACTAAAGATTAGTTGACCTCAACTTTCGATTCTATAAATACATTTTAGTTTTTATAGAATTCATTCCAAAGCATCCATCGTATGAATTTATCCTCCTCCTAAAGGCTGAAGGGATATTCAACATCAAAATAGAATCTATAGTGATGAATGAAAAAGCAATCGATTAGAAAAGGAGATGAAATGAATGTTCCAAACGATCGATGGATTTTTGCTCTCATGGAAATATGAATCAGAATTGACGATGAAAATTTTAAATGCACTGACAGATCTCTCCCTGGACCAGCCTGTTTCAAAGGACGATAGGTCTCTCGGAAGCATTGCCTGGCACTTGGTTACGTCTCCGCTTGTACTATTAGGTCACACAGGCTTGATATTTCAAGCTCCAAACGATCAAGACCCGGTACCTGACCGTGCAGATGAAATTGTTAGTGCGTACAATGAGATGAACGAGTCTTTTATGAATGCCATTCAGAGTCAATGGGAAGACAGTGACCTTACTGCCATGAGCAACATGTTTGGCAGGGAGCTGCCAAATCATTTCTTTTTAATGACGCTTATTCGCCATCAAATTCATCATCGAGGTCAAATGACGGTCTTGATGAGGCAAGCTGATTTGAAGGTTCCAGGTATTTATGGTCCGGCAAGGGAAGAGTGGGCAGCATTGGGATTGGAAAAACCCAAACTTTAATTATGCTTAGACACAAGTATATAAATAAAATATAGGAGGTAATTATGGCTGAACGGATTGTCATATCATGGAGTGGGGGCAAGGATAGTGCCTTTGCACTCTATAAGATTCTAAAAGAAGGAGAATATATCGTCGACTCATTATTGACTACCATTACAGAAGGATATAATAGGATCAGTATCCACGGTGTAAGGGAAGATCTACTGGAAGAGCAAGCAGAAAGCCTGGGCATACCATTAAGAAAAATGTATATTCCACAAAATAGTTCGGATGCTGATTATCAAAAAATCATGATCGAGAAATTAAGGGAAATTAAACGCGAAGGAATAAATACCATCATGTTTGGTGATATATTCCTAGAAGATGTAAGATTGTATCGCGAAAAATTGATCCATCAAACAGACATGAATGCAGTGTTTCCTTTATGGGGGTATCAATCAGAATACTTGATAAATGACTTTATATCACTTGGATTCAAGACGGTCACGACTTGCATAGATACAGAGGTTTTGACGGACCAATTCCTGGGTCAAACTATTGATGAAGATTTTTTGAGAGAAATGCCAAAAAATATTGACCATTGTGGTGAGAACGGAGAATTTCACACATTTACATATGCTGGACCGATTTTTCATGAGCGCATCCAGATAAAAACGGGCGAGAAGGTGGATAGAGGGAGGTTTCATTTTTGCGAACTGCATACTGTAAGTTGAAAAAAGGTGCTCGGAGATAGGTAACTCCGAGCACCTTTTTTTCAAGTTGATTGCATTGGAAATCATCATTCGAGGAATAACAACAAACTATACGAAAAGGGCCCCTTGTAAAACTTCATTCAACAGGCTCTAGCAATACCTCATTTTTATCGGGGTATACACGTTCGATATGCTGTTCTCCCCATGCGCACAAGAGATCAAGGATTTCCTTTAAGGACCAGCCATAATCCGTGAGTGAGTATTCCACCTTTGGGGGAACCTGATTGTAAACTGTCCTCAAGATGACCCCGTCCTCCTCCAGTTCTCGAAGCTGCTGGGTCAGCATCTTCTGAGTGATGAGGGGCATCAGTTTCTTTAATTCGCTTGTCCGTTTTTTGCCTTTGATCAAGTGGCAGAGAATGACGACCTTCCATTTGCCCCCGATTACCTCCAACGCTGCTTCTACGGGAATATTATATTTTTTCATGGAGCTCCCTCCTTGAATGCTGAAATGTTTTTTATAATAGGCTTTTTTCGTAAAGATTGTTGCTATTTATCAAAGTTTGTACAAGGTTGGTTTCCGCGAAAGGAGGATCGCTTTCCGAGGGGCCTCACACGAAGTGAGGTCGTTCGATGTTGGCACACGACGTGCCGAACTTAATCGAACATCCACCTTACCTCCCCTCGCTTCGGGGTCTCACCTGTCCCGCTATTTCCATCCGGAGTCTCGCATCTTCCGTCCCAATCAACACCATATGATGAATTTCATTAATAAAACTAATAAAAACAACCATCATTGAGAAAACAGCCTATCAGAAAAACGGTAATAAACAATAATCTTTTGAAAACAGCTTTATAATAACATGTACTTTATTTGATAGCCAGTACGCACTTTTTGGTGCCTATTCTGAATCTGACTTCAAACAGATTTATTGACTTCCAATCAGTTTAGGTATAAACTGATAACAATCAAATTAAAGGGGTGATCCCATGACATATTCGAAAAATGATGAGCGATTGGGGCTGTTGCTTTGGTTTCGTTTATCCAGGCTGTATTCCCAGAGCATTCGCGAATCCAATCAGCATTTGAAAAAATGGAACTTGACCGCCGCTCAATTTGATGTACTTGTGCAGGTAGGTTCACATGCAAGAATCACGCAGCAGCAGCTTGCAGAGAAGCTTTTCGTCACAAAAGGGAATATCACCCAGCTTTTAAGCAGGATGGAGCAGCTTGAGTTGATCCAACGAGAAAAAGAGTGGAAAACAAAATATATTTCATTGACTGAGTCAGGGGAAAAATTATTTGGAGAAGTTGTTCCAAAACAGGAAACTTTTCAGGCTTCCCAGTTCGATGGATTGACAAAAGAAGAAAAGAAACAATTGCTTGAATTATTAAAAAAGGCAATGCCAAATAAAAATGATTAATCGGGAGGTATTATTATGGAATTAAAAGGAATACACCATGTTTCAGCCATTACGGCTAAAGCACCTGAAAACTTTAAATTTTACACAAATGTTTTAGGCTTGAGGCTGATAAAAAAAACGGTCAATCAGGATGACACTTCTGTGTATCATCTATTCTATGGCGATGAAGTAGGTAATCCTGGAACCGAATTGACTTTTTTTGAAATACCTATGGCCGCGAAGAATCATGAAGGGAATAACAGTATTTCTGCTTTATCCTTGCGGGTACCTAATGATGGAGCTTTGTCCTATTGGGCTGCCAGGTTTGATGAATTTGGAGTGGATCATGAAGAGGTTATTGCCCGTGCGGGACGGAAAACAATGGCGTTTAAGGATTTTGAAGGTCAACGCTTCATACTCGTTTCAGATGAAAACAATAAGGGTGTATCAGGGGGAATTCCTTGGGAGCATAGCCCAATCCCACAAGAATTCGCCATCAGGGGGCTAGGACCCGTTAAATTGACGGTTCCGTATGCCGAAGCAACAGGCGGGGTATTGATGGATGTAATGGGCTTCAGGAAAAAAGGAAGCTACCCTTCAGAAATAGAGGGCCAGCCTGACATTCTTGTGTTTGAAACTGGGGAAGGCGGCAGCGGTGCAGAGGTCCATGTCGAGGAAAGGAAGGACCTGGCGCCAGAAAGGCCAGGACGAGGAGGCGTGCACCATGTGGCATTCCGGGTCGATAACGAAGAAGAGTTAAGAAAATGGATCGATCATATTAAACAATCGCGTTACCCAAATTCAGGGTTTGTTGATCGCTTTTATTTTAAATCACTCTACTTCAGGGAGCCGAATGGGATATTATTTGAACTGGCAACGGACGGTCCTGGCTTTGCAACTGACGAAGAATTGGATCATTTGGGAGAATCGCTGGCATTGCCGCCATTTTTGGAACCTCAGCGAAAACAGATCGAAGCAAGATTAAAACCTTTGAATACGAAGAGTCAATGAGAAGGGAGAAGGGAAGATGAGGCATATTTTCAAACAAGGTGAAGATCCCCATGCACCGGTACTCCTGCTTCTCCACGGAACCGGAGGGACGGAAAAGGATTTATTGCCGATTGGCAGCATGCTTTCCCCTGGATCTTCCGTCCTGAGTGTAAGGGGCAATGTGTCGGAGCATGGGATGCCGCGGTTTTTCAAACGTTTAGCAGAAGGGGTTTTCGATGAAGAAGACTTGATTTTTCGTACGAGAGAACTAAATGCATTTTTATTGGAAAGCTCCGAAAAATATGGGTTTGATCGTGGAAATCTAATTGCCGTCGGGTATTCCAACGGAGCAAATATTGCGGGAAGTCTATTATTTCATTATGAGGATGCGCTAAAGGGTGCGATTCTTTTTCACCCTATGGTCCCTAGAAGAGGACTTAAACTCCCTGATTTAAGCGGTATTCGGACTTTTATTGGTGCTGGGGAAAATGATCCCCTTATACCAGTGGAAGAAACAAATGAATTGGTCCGACTACTATCCGGTGCGGATGCTGATGTAGAGATGCATTGGGAAAGAAACGGCCATCAATTATCAAGCGGCGAAATTGGAGCTGCAAGAAAGTGGCTTGAAGAAAATTATTTAACTGAATCCTAAAATTAACATGAAATCACCAAAAAAGCTGGCATCCATGTGCCAGCTTTTTTGGTATGTGTATATTGATGCGAATGCATATAAATACAAAATTTTGTATGAGGATGTCTTTGAGAGCTCGACCCCCAATGATCTGGATTAAGAGTGATTTCGAGTTTTGTAGATTTTTTTGGTGTTTTTTAAAAAGTTGTTGTTTTTAGGAGCCACTCTAAAAATAATTCATCCTATGTGGTTGATTGGAGCGGAGGTTGTGATACTCCAGAAGGGTCAGCGGGACATGTAAGTCACCGCAGGCGGAGCGGAAGAAGCACCTCGGGAAAGCGAGCATCCTGCATCGAAAAGCATCAATACTGTTCCTTTTATTTATTGCAACAGTAATCAAATAAAAAGAATTTTTAAAAAAACGTTGAATATAAATTCATATGTATGTATAATAATTCAATATTAAGGTTATGGAGGTTCTAAATTGAAGGCAGGAATCATTGGTGCGACCGGATACAGTGGTATCGAACTGGTTCGATTATTGCACTTTCATCCAAACGTGGATCTCGTAAAAATCATATCAAACTCTAAGAATGGAGAAGAAATTTCAGAAGTGTTCCCGCACTTGTCCAACATTTTTCAGCTGGAGCTCAGTACGTTGGATATTGATGAATTGGCAAAAGGAGTGGACTTAATATTTTTGGCCGTCCCTTCAGGCATCAGTAAAAAGATACTTCCTGTATTTATGGAAAAGGAAATAAAATGCGTTGATTTATCAGGTGATTTTCGCTTGAAAAATCCAGAAGATTATGAAAAATGGTATGGAGGAAGAACTGCGGATAAGCATTATTTAACACAGGCCACATACGGATTGAGCGAAATATTCAAGGAAGATATTCGTAATGCGCATTACATTGCCAATCCTGGATGCTATCCGACAGCTGCACTTCTCGGTTTGATACCAGCATTAAAAAACGGCATCATCGATAAGGATTCGATCATCATCGATGGAAAGTCAGGAGCTTCAGGAGCAGGTAGGAAAGCTGCCACCGCGACTTTATTTGCCGAGATAAATGAAAATGTAAAAGCTTATAAACTTGGAAAGCATCAGCATATACCCGAAATTGAACAAATTTTGGGAAAGGTGAGCAGTGAAATTATCAACATCACCTTCACGACACACTTGCTGCCCATTACAAGAGGCATAATGTGTACGATGTACACAAAGCTTCAAGGAACAACATCTGAAGAGAAAGTGATTGATTTGTATAAAGCTTTTTATGAAGAAACTGAATTTATAAGAATCAGAGATGCCGGAAGAATCCCAGCGATCAAAGAGGTATCAGGTTCAAACTATTGTGATATTGGCTTTGCAATCGACGAACGAACTGGAACATTGGTGATTGTCTCATGCATTGATAACATTCTAAAAGGAGCAGCGGGGCAGGCCATTCAAAATATGAATTTGATGATGGGATGGGATGAATCTTTGGGGCTGACAGCAGCACCGTCTTATCCATAAAAAGGAAGTGGTTAGTGTGAATGTCAATATAAAGGGAAAGAGCGAAAAAATAAAAGTATTGAAGGATGGATCGGTTACATCTCCAATGGGCTTTCATGCAGGCGGGCTGTTTTGCGGACTCCGCAAAAAAAGACTGGATATAGGATGGTTGATGTCAGAGGTTCCTGCAGCTGCAGCTGGCGTCTTTACGGTGAACCAGTTCCAGGCTGCTCCGCTCCTTGTGACACAAGAAAGCTTGAATGAACAAGGAATCCTTCAAGGGATCATTGTCAATTCTGGGAATGCTAATGCCTGCACCGGTCTTAAAGGGCTTGAGGATGCCTATGAAATGAGATCTCTTTTTGCAGGGAAAATGGCCATTCCAGAATATACTGCTGCTGTTGTTTCAACAGGTGTAATAGGGGTGCCGCTCCCGATGGAGAAAATTTTCGATGGGATCCACGCGATTCCCAGCACACCCATGCAATGGAATGTCAATGACTTTGAACTGGCCATTTTGACCACCGATACTTGTACGAAGCATGCAGCTGCAGAATTGATAATCGATGGAAAGAAAGTACATATCGGAGGTGCCGCAAAGGGGTCTGGGATGATCCACCCCAATATGGCAACGATGCTGGGGTTTGTTACGACCGATGCTAACATCGACAAGGCCACTTTAAAAAAGGCATTAAGTCAAGCTGTGAATAAAACCTTCAATCAGATTACAGTCGACGGTGATACGAGTACAAATGATATGGTCCTTATCCTGGCAAATGGTTTAGCAGAAAACCAATTACTATCACCTTCTCATCCAGAATGGGATATTTTCATGGAGGGTCTAGAGGAAATATGCAAGGAGCTCGCCAAGAAAATTGCAAGGGATGGTGAGGGGGCAACAAAACTGATAGAAGTGATCGTGAAAGGGGCACAAAGCGAAGAAGCGGCAAAGGTGATTGGCAAATCTGTTGTCGGGTCCAGTTTAGTAAAATCCGCAATCTTCGGGAAAGATGCAAATTGGGGAAGGATCATTTGTGCAGCAGGTTATGGCGGAATTCCCCTTGAGCTTGAAAAAATCGTGCTTCATTTAGGTCCTTACGAAATCGTTTCAAATGGTCAATCTTCGCCTTTTTCAGAAGAAGAGGTAAAAGCGTATTTGGAAAAAAATGAGTCGATTCAAATTCAATTAGATGTTGGGGATGGCAGTGGAGAATCTGTCAGCTGGGGCTGTGACTTGACATACGATTACGTGAGGATCAATGCATCCTATCGAACATAATAGGGAGGCGGAATATGAGCTACCTTGTCATTAAATGTGGGGGAAGCATATTTGAACAAATGGATCCCTCTTTTTATACCGATTTGGTGAAAATTGCAGACACTGGAAAATGGAAGCCCATTTTTGTACATGGAGGAGGGCCGGCAATTACCAATTTCTTATCCGACTTAGGAATTAAAACAACTTTTGTTGATGGGATCCGTATGACCAGTCAAGAAATGATTGATGCCATTGAAATGGTACTGAGCGGATCCATTAACAAGAAGGCTGTTAGGGAGATTGCCAAAGCAGGGGGAAGGGCAGTGGGGATAAGCGGCACTGATGCCGGACTCCTTAAGGCAGTCATCAAGGATGAGAAGCTTGGTTTGGTTGGGAGTATGGCAGCCGTCGATCCCGAAATCATCATCACTTTATGCGATCAAGGAATCATACCGGTTGTTTCCCCTCTTGGATTGACCGCAGATGGGCAATTATGCAATATCAATGGAGATGATGCTGCTTCAGCAATCGCTGCGAGCTTGTCAGCGAAGCTTTGCTTATTGACGGATACTCCCGGCATTATGAATCGGGAAGGGGAGACTGTAAACTTTTTAACAACATTGGAAGCGGAGCAATTCATCAAGGATGGCATCATCAGCGGAGGGATGATTCCCAAAACAAGTTCCATCATTGAATCGTTGAAGAATGGGGTGCCAGAAGCAATGATCCTTGATGGCAGGACAAATGAATGTTTGACAAGCCTTTTATCCGGAATGATTAAAGGTACGAAAATTTACATTGAGGAGGAGCCGGCCTATGCAAAACCAAGCTGAAATCACTAAGCAGTCTACGCCAGTGATGGCGACTTATAATCGATTCCCCATCACTTTGGTGAACGGGAAAGAAAGTTATGTATGGGATGATGAAGGGTTAGAGTACCTAGACTTTACTTCCGGGATAGCAGCATGCAACCTTGGTCACTCACCGCAGTATGTAAAGGATAGATTAATAGATCAGATGAATGGCCTTTGGCATTGCTCGAATCTCTACCATATCCCTGCTCAGGAAAAGCTGGCAGAAGCTTTGGTGAACATATCTTGCGGGGATCAAGTGTTTTTTTGCAATAGTGGGGCGGAAGCGAATGAAGCCGCAATAAAGCTTGCTAGAAAATATTCACAGCTAGTCCTCGGAAATGAGGATTCGGAAATCATCACGTTCACTCAATCGTTTCATGGCCGTACGCTTGGCGCCTTATCAGCCACTGGACAGCAAAAGATCAAAGACGGATTTTCTCCTTTGGTAAAAGGTTTCAAACATTTGCCATTCAATGATCTTGATGGATTGGACGAAATCGATCCTCAAAAGACATGCGCCGTTCTATTGGAGCTCGTTCAAGGAGAAGGCGGAGTCGTCCCGGCAGATGAAGAATGGCTGCAAAAGCTCGCTTCCATTTGCCGCAAAAATAATCTTTTGCTGATGGCAGACGAAGTCCAAACCGGGATAGGAAGGACAGGAGCAATGTTTGCCTACGAGCATTATGGCATTGAGCCGGATGTCCTTGTATTGGCGAAAGGATTGGGATCAGGCATTCCGATCGGTGCAATCGTTGCAAAAAAACATGTCGCTTCCTGCTTCACTCCAGGAACCCATGGCACTACTTTTGGCGGGAATCCGCTTGCTTCCACAGCTGGCTTGGCAACGCTTGAATATATCCAACACGAAAAGATAGTAGAACATGCCGGACGAATGGGCGAATACTTTCACAAACGGCTCTCTCAGCTCGCCAAGGAAGTCAATGGAATTGCGGCTGTAAGAGGAAAAGGACTGCTGCTGGGTTTGGAAACGGAAAATGCCATGGAAATTGTGAAGCAGGCTCATAAGCATCACTTATTATTATTGCCGGCAGGTCCAAATGTGGTGAGGATCCTTCCTCCATTGACAGTTAATATAGAGGAAATCGACAAGGCAATGGAAGTTTTAAAGACAATCTTTAAGAAGCATGATCAGAGCTAATCATGAAATAGTGTAGGAGGGGAAAATATGGATGGATTCCTTGTATTGGAAAATGGATCAGTATATAAAGGTGAATTAATCGGAAAGATACAGGAGATTACAGGTGAATTGGTTTTTAATACAGGAATGACGGGCTATCAAGAAATGCTGACAGACCCTTCCTATGCCGGACAGATCATCGTTTTTTGCTATCCGATGATCGGCAATTACGGAATAAACCTGACTGATGACGAGAGTGACCGCGTTCAGCTGCAGGGCGTCGTGATTGACGAAGAATGTGAATTCCCGAGTCATTTCCGTTCTGAGAGAACATTCTCCGAACAACTTTTACAGGCAGGAGTTATGGGTATTAAAGGTATCGATACGAGAGAGCTAGTGAAAGTTATCAGGAATACCGGTACCTTGCGAGGGATCATAATGAATAAATTACCTGATTCCTATCAATCTATAGATTTTTGGGAAGAAAAAAAATCTTCCCATCCTTATCCACTGGTAGAACAGGTTTCAACTTTGGAAATCAAGACCTTTTCTAATGCTGGCCCACATGTCGCCGTCATGGATTACGGTTATAAAAAGTCTATCGTAGATTCTTTGCTGCAAGAAGGTTGTAAAGTTACAATCGTCCCTTATTCATATCCATTCAAAGACATGTTGAACCTTAATCCGGACGGGGTGCTTTTCAGCAACGGCCCGGGAGACCCGATGGATTTGATTGAACACCTGGGTGAAATAAAAAAAATGACAGAACATTTTCCATCCTTAGGGATCTGTTTAGGGCACCAGCTGATCGCGCTTGCCTATGGAGCGAAAACTTCTAAGCTGAGATTCGGGCATCGTGGGGGCAACCACCCGGTAAAGGATCTTCAAACAGGCAAAGTATCGATGACTTCACAAAATCATGGTTTTGTCGTAGAGGAACAGTCCATCAGCGAGGAGATATTTAAGATTACACACATAAATGTCAATGACAGGACAATCGAAGGCATCCAGCACATAGATCTGCCAGTTTCATCGGTTCAGTTTCACCCGGAAGCACATCCTGGTCCCAGTGATACGAACAAGATTATCAAGGATTTCATTAATCAAATCATTAAATTAGGAGACAGCCGTTATGCCATTACATCATGATATCAAAAAAGTCATCGTAATCGGTTCGGGACCGATCATCATCGGACAGGGAGCGGAATTTGACTATGCAGGCACACAAGCCTGCCTTGCTCTTAAAGAAGAAGGGATAAGTGTCATTTTGGTCAATAATAACCCTGCCACGATAATGACGGATCATTCCATCGTCGATCAGGTTTATATCGAACCGCTTACTGTCGAAACCCTGGAGAAAATCATCATCAACGAAAAACCAGATGGGATTATCGGGACCCTTGGAGGACAGACAGGATTGAATTTAACCGTTGAACTCTATGAGGCTGGAATTTTGGAAAAATATCATGTCAAGGTTCTGGGAACTTCAGTTGAATCTATCATTAAAGGGGAGGATAGAAAGCAGTTTCGAGAGCTGATGATTGAGATCAATGAACCCATACCCGCATCAAAAATCGTTCATGCACAAGAGGAAGGCTTAAGTTTTGCAGAAGAAATCGGTTTTCCCTTAATCATTCGCCCTGCCTATACACTTGGAGGTGAAGGCGGGGGGATAGCTGGAAATATGGATGAACTAAAGAGGATGCTGGCAAATGGCCTAGAGTTAAGCCCCATCCATCAAGTACTGGTTGAACAAAGCATCAAGGGATGGAAGGAAATCGAGTATGAAGTAATGAGAGATGACAATGATACTTGCATCATTGTCTGCAATATGGAAAATATGGATCCGGTCGGGGTGCATACTGGCGATTCCATTGTCGTCGCACCATCTCAGACACTTACGGATAAGCAATATCAATTGCTTCGAGATGCCTCCTTAAAAATTATCAGGGAATTAAAAATCATTGGGGGCTGCAATATCCAATTTGCCCTTGATCCGAATTCAGATGATTATTTCATCATTGAAGTCAATCCAAGGGTCAGTCGGTCTTCAGCCCTCGCGTCAAAAGCAACAGGGTATCCGATTGCAAGGATCGCAGCCAAATGTGCTCTGGGATATCATTTGGATGAAATACTGAATCCGATCACAAGCAATACGTATGCTGCCTTTGAGCCTGCACTCGATTATGCAGTCGTGAAGCTGCCGCGTTTTCCTTTCGATAAATTCACTGAAGCAGATCACAATCTGGGAACACAAATGAAAGCGACCGGGGAAGTGATGGCGATAGACAGGTCCTTTGAAGGAGCATTAAATAAAGGATTAAGATCGCTCGAGATGAATATTTTTGGATTGAATTTGGATGTTTGCAAGAAGTGGACACAAAAAGATATCAACTACCATTTGGAAATGGCGACTGGGAATCGGTTATTTGCCATTGCGGAAGCTTTTCGAAGAGGCAGCAGCATCTCAGACATTCATGAGATGACCCTGATCGATGAATGGTTTTTATATAAAATACTTGGAATGATCGAGCTGGAGGCATTGCTTGTTCAAGAAGGATGGAACAGTCTTCCGGCTACATTACTCATAAAGGCTAAAGAAATGAATTTCAGCGATGCTTATATGGGCTCACTACTCAATGTATCAGAACGGGCAGTCCGCCAAAAAAGAAACGAATTGGGCATTAAGCCGGTCTATAAGCAAGTCGATACATGTGCAGGTGAATTTGAAGCGGCGACACCTTACTACTATTCTACTTGGAAAGGATATGATGAGGCAGATCGGACGACAAAAGAAAAGATTCTTGTCCTTGGGTCTGGACCAATCCGCATCGGCCAAGGGATTGAATTCGACTATTGTTCTGTCCATGCTGCGCTTGCACTGAAAGAAATGGGCTATGAAGCAGTTGTAATGAACAATAACCCTGAAACGGTGAGCACCGATTATTCCATCGCAGACCGTCTATATTTCGAGCCATTGGCCATCGAGGATATCCTTCATGTTGTAGAAAAGGAACAAGTCAAAGGGGTGCTTGTCCAATTTGGCGGACAGACTGCCATAAATGTAGCGGAAGAACTAAAAGATGAAGGGATCAATGTCCTGGGAACGACAGTCGAATCCATTCACAAGCTGGAAGAGCGTAAAGAATTCACTGATTTGCTTGAAAGTCTGCACATCCCTCATTTTAAAGGACTGTCCATAAAAGATTCATCAGTCTTGCTGCAAGCAGCCGAGGACACCGGTTTTCCAATCATCGTCCGCCCTTCTTATGTGACCGGGGGACAGTCCATGGTCATTTGCAGGACGCCTGAGGAACTTAATTTATATACAAGAAAAGCTGAAAATCTAAATCAAAATAAATCATGTCCAATTTTGATCGACCGCTATGTCCCCGGAACAGAATGTGAAATGGATATCATCAGTGATGGAAAGGAAATCATCATTCCCGGCATATTTGAACACATTGAAAAAGCAGGTGTCCATTCAGGCGACAGTGTTGCAGTCATGCCTCCCGTTTCACTTACGGAAGAAATGAAGAAAACAATGTGCCATTATGCAGAAAAGATTGCGAAGGAACTGCCGGTAATCGGCATGATGAATATTCAGTTTGTCATCGATGGGGACATCGTCCGTGTACTCGAAGTGAATCCAAGGGCATCCAGAACCGTGCCGATCATGACGAAAATCACGAATATTCCTATGGTTAAATGGGCTACATTTGTTCAATTGGGGATGCCGATCGAAGAATTGCATTCAAAATCTGGATTATTGGCTGAACCATTATTTTATTCTGTGAAAACACCTGTTTTTTCTGCCCATAAACTTACTGGCGCAGACCATTTTCTAGGCCCGGAAATGAAATCGACCGGTGAAGTGCTCGGGATTGATTTTGAATTAGGCAATGCTCTTCATAAATCATTGTTTATCGGTAAGAAAAGTCCCTTTGCAGGTTCAGGAGAAGAGAATAAAACAATCCTTTTATCAATTTCCGATCATGAGAAGGCAAGCAGCCTGCAACTTGTGAAAGAATTAGTGGAAAAAGGGTTCAAGATAGCCGCGACTGAGGGAACGGCAAATTTATTCAGGCAGCATGGCATCATGGTGAAAGACGTTATTGATAAAGACGTATCACCAAAGGATGTCTTTGAACAAAGGGATATTTCCGTGGTCATCAATGTAGCCAATTCAGGCTATGACAAAAATAATTTTGGATATCAGCTCAGGCAGGAGGCAACTAAATATGCAGTGCCTTGCTTTACCAGCCTTGAAACAGCTGCGGCGGCAATCCAATTTTCTGCTGACGGAATATATGAAGTAAAGCCATTATCACAGTTTTTGTCCATGGAGTTATCCAGATCGTAAGGGGAGGTTGATATGTATGAGCAGCATCGAATTATTTTCTAATCCAGCTGGTTTGAAAGGGAAGGACTTTTTGAGCCTGAGCCAATTTAACAGCGATGAAATTACAGGATTACTGGAATCGGCATTAATGATGAAAAAAGAAGCGAAAGAAGGAAAGTTTCCACCTTACCTCAAGGGGAAAACTTTGGGTATGATCTTTGAAAAATCTTCTACGCGAACCCGCGTGTCCTTTGAAGTGGGGATGTATCAGCTTGGCGGCAATGCGATCTTTCTAAGTTCAAAAGATCTGCAGCTGGGACGCGGGGAATCTGTCGAGGATACAGCAAAGGTACTATCACGTTATTTGGACGGTATCATGATCCGTACATTTGCTCATAAAACGGTGGAAACTTTTTCAGAAAATGCGACCATCCCGATCATCAATGGCTTGACAGACCTGCATCACCCGACTCAGGTACTGGCAGACTTATTGACCATATTGGAGCATAAAGGGAAGTTAAAAGGCCTGAATGTATGTTATATAGGTGATGGGAACAACAACATGTGCCATTCGTGGATCGAAGGAGCAGTAAAAATGGGCATGAACCTCTCCATTGCCTGCCCTGATGAATATGCACCGGATCAGACCATTGCATCTTCAGCTATGAATGAAGCTAGGACAACAGGTTTCAGCATCAAAATAACATCTTGCCCAAAAACGGCAATTAATGGGGCAGATGTCGTCATAACCGATGTCTGGACGAGTATGGGGCAGGAAGCTGAAAATGAAAAACGCCTACATGACTTCAAGGATTTTCAAGTAAGTGCCGATTTAGTAGAACACGCAACATCTGATTTCATCTTTTTACATTGTCTGCCTGCCCATCGAGGGGAAGAAGTAACCTCAGAAGTCATTGATGGGGGCCATTCGGTCGTATTAGACGAGGCGGAAAATCGTCTTCATGCACAGAAAGCCATTCTAAGAGCTATCATGGGTGATGGAATGGTATAATCATTCATATGACAGCTTCAGGAGGGTAAGGTCGATGAATGATAACGAGGTGATAAGAGAAGAATTGTTCAAGTCGGTCAGTGGACTTTCAGATGAACAATTAAATCAAAAACCAAGTGATGATGAATGGAGCATCATGCAAGTACTGGAGCATCTTTACTTAATGGAGAGTGCAGTAGCAAAATCCATCACTGCACAAGTAGAAAAGGGAAAAATCAATCCAGCAGAGGATAAACCGATTCATTTAACACCGAATCGACTGACAAAAGTGTCTGCACCTTCCTATGTCGTTCCTTCAGTAGAACCGAAGTCGCTTGAGGAAATGAAAGGAAAGCTTGCGGCTTCAAGGGAGTTGCTGAATCAAGCAGCAGCTGCGGGAGATCCGATCATTATGGAAAAGAAATCATTTCCACATCCTGTATTTGGCGATTTGAGCCTAAAACAGTGGGTGCCTTTTGTGGGCTATCATGAAAAGCGGCATATTCACCAAATAGAAGAGATTAAGCATAGATTAGAAGAGTAATAGTAAAAAAGTGCCAGTTCCTATCGGGATCTGGCACTTTTTTACTTTGTTAAATACCTGTTTTGATTTATGCACAGGTCTTTTCTTCCCACGGCATGGCCTTTTCACCATTAAAAGACTTTCTGGCATCCAATCAACTATTGACTCCCTTGTTTCACTTTTGGGGGATTTATGGGTGTCATATGACTATTTTGATTGCATGATATTCGGTAATTAAAATAGGAAATGGAAGCAAATACGGTTAATCGCTACCGTTTGAAGGGTTGGCGAGAAAAACGGTATAAATCCGGCTCAATCGCTCCCGTTTGAAATGGATAGCGAAGGAATTGGGATCAAATCCAGGTGAAAAGCTACCGTTTGGATGGGGTGACGAAGGAAACGGGATCATATAAAAATTATTCGCTACAGTCATGGGTGAAGCTCTCAAAAATGGTGCAGGCAGCCCGCCTTTCGAGAGAAAGAGGGCTGCCTGCAGCGTAAAACACCTTGTTTCAAACATTCTTTTTTGTCACTCTGATTTAATCTCAGCAAGAATATCATAGGAATGCAAACGCGCTTCATGATCGAAAATTTGTGAAATAATCATGATTTCATCTGCCTGTGTTTCTTCAATGAAATTTTGCAGCTTCCGTTGGACCGTCTCCGGACTTCCGATAATGGATGCACCTAATTGCTGTTTCAACAGTTCCTTTTCATAATCGGTCCAAATTTCATCCATGTTCTCTACAGGAGGCTGAAGAGGCGCTTCATGATGCCTGATTAAATTCAAAAATTGCTGTTGAAGGGAGGTTGCCAAGAAATGGGCTTCCTCATCGGTATCTGCTGCAATAATATTGACTCCGAGCATCACATATGGTTTATCCAGGACTTTGGAAGGTTTGAATGATTTCCGATAAATGGACAGAGCCGGGAGCGTATTGTTAGGAGAAAAGTGGCTGGCGAACGAAAATGGCAGTCCTAGCTGCCCAGCTAATTCAGCACTGAAACCACTTGAGCCCAATAGCCAGATCGGTATGTCCAGTCCCTGTCCAGGAAAAGCACGTACCGGATTTTTTTCGTTGAATAGGGAGGGATCAAAGTATCCTCTCAGCTCTTGTAATTGTTCAGGAAAATCCTCGCCCCCATTCCTTATGTTTCTCCTTAAGGCTCTTGCAGTCAATTGATCTGTTCCCGGTGCACGTCCGAGACCCAGGTCGATTCTTCCTGGATATAAGGATTCAAGTGTCCCAAATTGCTCAGCAATCAGGAGCGGAGCATGGTTTGGAAGCATGATCCCGCCAGATCCTACTCGAAGTTTTGTAGTCGCTCCTGCGACATGCCCGATCAAGATGGATGTAGCGGAGCTGGCAATAAACGGCATGTTATGGTGCTCCGCAAGCCAAAAGCGGTTAAATCCAAGTTTTTCTGCATGTTTTGCCAAATCCAGGGTCCTTTTATATGAATCTGCTGGAGTACCGCCTTTAATTATTGGCGAGAGGTCAAGTATCGAAAAAGGGATATTGTTCAAATTTTTCTTTTCTATATTGTAAGACATAATGTTCATCTTCCTTCTTTTTCTCAAAGATTGACGTTATTAATAGCATATCTTGTAAATCATCCTTTCTTAGATGGAGGTTGCCCGACCGTTCCTTGGAAAGCAAAGGATAAAACTTTGATACACTTTAATAAACGTTACGAAAAGAGCCTAATTTAAATAATCAATGGATTTGCATTTAGAATATTCTTTCTCATTTTAGCAAGTTTATTTCGGGTAACAAAATAATTTGCTTATATATCAAAGACAATTTTAAAATAATGAAAAACTGAGAGTATCCTGATTAAATTTGGGCAGAGTGTCATCATCTCATTGACTTGGAATATGATAATGGGAAATGAGTGGAGGTGAGGTCATGGCAGTTGTCAAAGCCAATGAGTCCGATATCGCTCTTTTAGCGAGGCTTCTCAGGGCAGAAGCTGAAGGAGAAGGGAAAAAAGGCATGCTCCTTGTAGGGAATGTCGGAATTAACAGGATTAGAGCCAATTGCTCAGACTTTAAAGGGCTGAGGACTATTCCGCAGATGATATACCAGCCACATGCCTTTGAAGCCGTTCAGAAGGGTTATTTCTATCAGAGGGCAAGGGAGACAGAAAAAAAATTGGCGAGGAGATCTGTGAAAGGGGAAAGGTACTGGCCAGGGAAATTCAGTTTATGGTATTTCAGGCCGCCGGGAAATTGTCCTTCCACTTGGTACGATCAGCCATACGTGGGCAGATATAAGCTCCATTGTTTTTATGAACCTACTGCTAAGACATGCGAAAATGTTTACAATACGTTTTAGATGCTTGATTGGAATAAAAAATGCCTGCTGGATGAACATCACGGCAGGCATTTTTTATTGGCTTTTTCAGGCTTGAAATCAAATTTTAAGCTAAACAGGATAGATGATTTTCTTTTGATAAAGCTTGTATGATAGGAAGCTTTGCCAAATCAATATTTCCACCACTTGCAATAACACCGCATTGACGGGATTTAATACGATGTCCATGCACCAGCAGGGCAGCCAATGCAGCAGCACCAGCCCCTTCCAGAAGGGTTTTTTGCCGTTCGAGCATAAACAGAATGGCTGCAGCGATATCATGATCTGATACAGTCACCATATCATCAACATATTGACAGATTATATCAGAAGTCAAGGCCCCAGGGGTTTTGACTGCAATTCCTTCCGCAAGGGTAGGAAGGTCAAGTTTTTTAATGCCACCCAGGCGATGGAACTTATGGTACATGGCGTCGGCCGATTTCGTTTGGACGCCGATGATGCGGATGCTCGGTTTTATGGATTTCGCGGCGACCGCTATCCCGCTGATCAGCCCGCCGCCCCCGACAGGAACGATCATCGAGTCCAGGACAGGTATTTGCTGCAACATTTCAACCGCTATCGTACCTTGACCAGCCATTATATCTGGATCATCGAAAGGGTGAATGAAGGTACTGTTCGTCCTTTTTTGTTCATCTTGAGCAGCAAGCAGGGCATCCTGAAAACTTGCGCCTGTTAAAACGGTCTGAGCCCCATAGGTTCTCGTGGCCAGCACTTTTGCTTCAGGTGTTTTTTCCGGCATATAGATCGTCGCCTTCACTCCTCTTTTCGCTGCTGCCAACGCGACTCCTTGGGCATGATTTCCCGCAGAAGCGGCTATGACTCCATTTTGAGCCTGCTGATCTGAGAGTCTGGAGATTTTATAGCTTGAACCACGAACTTTAAAAGAGCCTGTCTTCTGTTGGTTTTCCATCTTAAGATAAACTTTTTTTCCCGTCACTTTATTGATGGTGGTTGATGTCGCCACTGGAGTACAATGGACCGATTTTGCCATGAATTCCATTGCTTCCAGTATACTGGTTCCTGTTAAGCAATTCCCAATGTATTCACTCTCCCTAAAGGTTGATTGTGTTCGAATTTCTCAATATGGCTTTCATGTGAAAGTGTAACGGCAATTTCATCCCAACCATTCAACAGCATTTCTTTTTGATAGGAGGGGAGGGAAAAATTTGCATAAAAGCCATTGGAATCAAAAACTTCCTGTTTTTCAAGATTAACCGTCAATTCGTATCCGGCTTTTTCAGAACGGCTGAATAATTCACTGATTTGTTCTTCCTCCAATTTGATTGGAAGAATCCCATTTTTTACACAATTGTTGTAAAAAATGTCGGCAAAACTTGTTGCTATGACTACTTTAAAACCATAATCCTGAATGGCCCACGGTGCGTGTTCCCTGGACGATCCGCATCCAAAATTCTCTCCTGCAATCAAAATGGAAGATTGGTCATACCGCTTTTCATTAAGGGAAAAGTCGGAGCGCGGATTTCCGTCATCATCAAATCGCCAATGGTAAAACAGAAATTGTCCAAAACCTTGGCGTTCAATGCGCTTCAGGAATTGCTTCGGAATGATTTGGTCGGTATCGACGTTTGCTCTGTTTAAGGGATAAACGAGTCCCTTGTGCTGCCTAATCGGTTCCATTATTGAACGACCTCCTCTGATTGAAGACTTGTGGTTGAATACGCTCTTACGTCCACGAAATGCCCAGCGATGGCTGCAGCGGCTGCCATTTCAGGACTTACTAGATGTGTACGGGCTCCGTTTCCTTGCCGTCCTTCAAAATTTCGATTCGATGTCGAAGCACATCTTTCTCCGGGTGGAATCAAATCATCGTTCATCGCCAAACACATGCTGCAACCAGCTTCGCGCCATTCAAAACCAGCTTCTTGAAAGATGACGTGCAAGCCTTTTGATTCAGCTTGGGCTTTAACACTGTAAGAACCAGGCACGACAAGCGCTGTGACAGATGGATGAACCTTTTTGCCTTTCACGATTGCAGCTGCTTTTTCCAAGTCGCTTAGCCTTGAATTTGTACATGACCCAATGAACACATGATCAATTTTAACGCTGTCGATCGGTGATCCGGCTTTCAGTCCCATATATTGAAGGGCGCGCTCGATTTCTTCCTGCTTATTTTTTTCCTGCCCTACGGGACTCGGAATCGATGCACTGATCGGGATGCACATACCGGGGTTGGTGCCCCAGGTTACTTGCGGCTCGACAGACTCTCCATCAATCTCCACAGTTAGATCATATTTGGCGCCGATATCGGTAGCGAGTGATGCCCATTGTGCAGCTGCCTCATCAAATGCATCTCCTTTTGGGGCATGACGTCTTCCTTTTAAATACTGAAAGGTGGTTTCATCAGGGGAAATCAACCCGGCTCTTGCCCCAGCTTCGATGGACATATTGCAGACGGTCATTCGTTCTTCCATCGTAAGGTTTCTAATTGCTTCCCCTGTATATTCCACGACGTAACCTGTGCCGAAACGAACCCCGAATTTGGCAATGATGGCAAGGATTAAATCCTTAGCGGTCACACCTTTACCAAGATTTCCGTTTACTTTTACATTCAATGTTTTCGGTTTATCCTGCCATAATGTCTGTGTGGCAAGGACATGTTCCACTTCGCTTGTTCCGATTCCGAAAGCAAGAGCCCCGAACGCACCATGGGTTGAAGTATGGCTATCACCACAGACGATCGTACATCCTGGCTGAGTCAATCCGAGTTCAGGTCCGATGACATGAACGATTCCATTATCAGGATGATGCATGTCAGCGAGTGGGATGCCGAATTCTTCACAATTTTGCTTCAAGGTCTCCATTTGTTTTTTTGATACTGGGTCTTTAAGTTCTTCACGGTTTCTGGTCGGGACATTATGGTCCATCGTAGCAAATGTCCGATCCGGCCTGCGGACTTTTCTGTTCTTAATTCGCAGCCCCTCAAATGCTTGAGGGGAGGTGACCTCATGGATCAACTGGAGGTCAATATATAATAAGTCAGGTTTTCCATCTTCTTGATGTACAACATGTTGTTCCCAAATTTTCTCAATGATTGTTTTTGGCTGCGGCAATTTTTTTACCTCCTATTTATACATTTTAAAAAAGGGGAGAGGAGAGGTTTTTCTTCAAAATAACTCTCCCGCAGGATTGATTAGGCGTAGCAGCTCATGATGCAGGTCGAAGCGCTCGCTGTTTTGATATGATCGACAATCAAGTCCGTCATTTCTTTCGTACCTGCTTTTTGTCCATTGTGCATTCGAAGGTCCGGTGTATGGTAGCCATTATCCAGCACCGATTGCACGGCGTTTTCAATTGCTTCAGCTTCTTCATTCAAACTGAAAGAATGACGGAGCATCATGGCTGCCGACAAGATCATCCCGATTGGATTGGCCACACCCTGACCAGCAATGTCCGGGGCAGATCCATGGACTGGTTCATAAAGGCCAACGCCGTCTTCCCTTAAGCTTGCTGAAGGAAGCATGCCAAGTGATCCTGTCAGGACAGAAGCTTCATCGCTGATGATATCCCCGAACATATTTTCTGTGACGATCACATCAAAATGTGTAGGGTTGGTAATCAACTTCATGGCTGCAGCATCTACTAGAAGGTGTTCGACTTCAACTTCAGGGTAGTCCGCTTTTTTCTGTTCTACCACTTCCCGCCAAAGTTTGCTTGATTCCAACACATTTGCCTTGTCAACGGAGGTAAGATGCTTTTTTCTTCCTTGCGCACATTGAAATGCCTTATCAACAATCCTTTCGATTTCTGTACGGGTGTAAGCCAATGTATCGACGACCGATTTGCCGTCATCCCGTCTCTCGCTAGGGGTGCCGAAATAGAGGCCGCCTGTTAACTCCCTAACAATCAGCAAGTCGCTACCTTGTACTCTATCCGCTTTTAAGGGGGAAGCATGAAGAAGTTTTTCGAATGCTTTGACAGGTCTTAGATTTGCATATAAATCAAGCGCCTTGCGAATACCAAGAAGTCCTTTTTCAGGGCGAAGATGGGAAGGGTTTTGATCCCATTTCGGTCCACCGACGGCCCCAAGTAAAATTGCATCTGCTTTTTTACATGCTTCAACGGTAGAAGGAGGGAGTGGATCTCCGTTTGAATCAATGGCAGATCCGCCGATCGCATGTACCGTAAAAGTGAATGTATGATGATATTCCTCCGCAATGGCTTCAAGGACTTTTTTTGCCGATTTAATGACCTCTGTTCCGATTCCATCACCGGGCAGTAAAACAATTTGTTTTTCCATGCATGGAGACCTCCTCAAGGTTATGTTATTAATACCGTTTTATATCCTTACATATGGGCGGCAGCTGAAGTTTTGGAACGAACATAAAACACTCTGTTGACTGCATTCAGAAACGCTTTCGCAGATGCTTCCAATACATCCTGGGCTGAACCGCGGCCGCTGACTGGAGTGTCATTGACCGTCATTTTGACGTGTGCATGGGCAAGGGCATCTCTACCTTGGCCGATTGAATTCAATTGATATTCGGTAATATGGATTTTTTCTTCGATCAATGCTTCCAATGTGTTGTAGAGCGATTCAATGCTTCCTTTACCTGTACAAGCCGTTTCAATCCGTTTTCCTTCAGGTGTCAATAGTGCGACTGTGGCTGTAGGAAGGTTGGAGGACCCATATTGTACCTGAAAGGCTTTTAGTTCATAGGTTTTTACATTTTCAGCCGTCGTTTGAATTTCGGTCAATATCGTGAAAAGGTCATCATCCGTAACTTCTTTTTTTCGGTCGGTCAGCTTTTTATAGGCAGCAAACGCATCTGCCAGTTTCTCCTTTGATAATTGATAGCCAAGGGCTTCGACTTTGTTTTTGAAAGCGTGCCGTCCAGAGTGTTTACCGAGGACAAGCTGATTTGAATGGATGCCTACCAGTTCTGGCGTCATGATTTCGTATGTGGATGCATGCTTTAGAACACCATCTTGGTGGATGCCTGATTCATGAGCAAAGGCATTCCGGCCGACGACTGCTTTATTGCCTGGAACATTCATACCCGTCAGTTTACTGACTAGATCACTGGTTCGCTTTATTTCGTTTAATGTAAGGTTTGTTGAATAAGGAAAATGATCCTGGCGAATATGGAAGGCTACAGCTAACTCTTCCAAAGAAGCGTTCCCTGCACGCTCGCCAATCCCATTGATTGTGCCCTCGATTTGAGTGGCGCCATTCTCCACTGCAGCAATGGTATTTGCCACCGCCATGCCCAAATCATTGTGGCAATGAGCTGAGAGGACAGCCTTTTCGATGTTGGGTACATTTTCTTTTACATATTTGAATAGATTTCCATATCCTTTTGGTGTTGCATACCCGACCGTATCAGGCAGGTTAATGACATTTGCTCCGGCATCAATCGCTTTTTCAACAATCGTTGCAAGGAAATCCAAATCGGATCTTGATGCATCTTCGGCAGACCATTCCACATATGGAAATTTCGATTTGGCATAAGAAATCATCTCTACAGCCAGCTGAATGACTTGTTCCGGCGTCTTTTTCAATTTGTGAGTCATATGGATGGGGGAGGTGGCAAGAAAGATATGAAGCCTTGGCTCCTTGGCATCCTTTAAAGCCTCCCAGGCAATGTCAATATCGGACTTTGTCGCTCTGGCCAATCCAGTGACCGATGCATTCTTGATTGTTTGTGCAATGCGCTGAACTGCCAGGAAATCTCCATGGGAGGAGGCCGGGAAGCCCGCCTCCATAATATCGACGCCAAAACGTTCAAGCTGTTTGGCTATTTCCAACTTCTCCAATTGATTCAAATTGACCCCTGGCGATTGTTCACCGTCTCTTAGCGTTGTATCGAATACGCTAACGTGCGACATTGGCGACCACATCCTTTTTCGATTTGACAGGCTGTTTCACAAATGGCATCAACTCGCGGAGTTCCCGGCCAACCGTTTCAATCGGATGTTGATTTTCTTTTGTATTAATTGCATTGAATTGCGGGCGGTTTGCCTGGTTTTCCAAAATCCATCCTTTGGCAAATGCACCTGTTTGAATATCTTCTAGGATTTCTTTCATTCTTGCCTTCGTTTCTTCGTTGACAACTCGGGGGCCGGAAACGAAATCACCCCATTGGGCAGTATCGGAAATCGAGTACCGCATGTTTTCCAATCCACCTTCATACATAAGGTCGACAATCAGCTTTAACTCATGGAGACATTCAAAGTAGGCGACCTCGGGCTGATAACCTGCCTCTGTCAGCGTTTCAAAACCAGCTTTGACAAGACTAGTCAAGCCGCCGCATAATACTGCCTGTTCACCGAAAAGGTCCGTTTCGGTTTCCTCCTGGAAGGATGTTTCCAAAACCCCTGCTCGGCCTGCGCCAATCCCTTTTGCATAGGCAAGTGCAAGTTCTTTGGCTTTTCCGGTGTAATCCTGATGGACACCGAAGAGAGAAGGGACGCCTGCACCTTCTGTATAAGTCCTGCGTACGAGGTGTCCCGGACCTTTAGGGGCAACCAGGAATACATCGACATAGGAAGGGGGGACAATTTGATGAAAATGAATGTTAAAGCCGTGTGCAAATGCAAGTGCATTTCCAGGCTGTAAATTCGGTTTGATGCTTTCCTCGAACACTTTTGGCTGATGTTCATCCGGGAGGAGCACCATGACTAAATCGGATTGGGCGACGGCTTCATCCACCGGAAGCACATTCACACCATCTTCAACGGCTTTATCCCATGATTTCCCTTTTCTTAATCCAACGACGACATCAAATCCACTTTCCTTTAAGTTCAAAGCGTGTGCGTGCCCTTGTGAACCATATCCGATCACTGCAACTTTTTTCGATTTCAATACCTCTTCTTGAATGTCATTGTGATAAAGAACCTTGGTCATATTGATAACTCCCTTTCAAATTTATTATTTTAGTAGTGAAAATGAATTGATTTCAGTCACTTGCGGCTGCTGACCCCTTAAGAATGCAGTCATGCCCGTTCTTGCCAGCTCCTTGATCCCATATGGTCTGAGCAGATCGATCAGAGCCTCAATTTTTTCCGGCCTTCCTGTTACCTGAACGGTAAAGCTGTCTTTACTGACATCAATGATGGAAGCACGGAAGGGGTCGATGATGCCTTGTATTTCATTTCTGAGTTTTCCGGTACTGACCACTTTGATCAAGGCAAGTTCCCTGGCGACAATGGCTTTGTCCGTGATATCCGATACCTTCAGGACATCAATTTGCTTGTTTAATTGTTTTGTTAACTGCTCTAGTTTTTGACTGTCTTCCACTTCTACGACGAAAGTCATTTTTGATATGCCATCCATTTCTGTACGGCCGACAGAAATGCTTTCAATATTGAACTGCCTGCGCTGCAGGAGGCCGGTCACACGGTTCAATACCCCACTTCGATTCTGGACTGTTGCAGTAATGATTCTTTTCATGGTTTCACTCCGATCATTTCATGAAGGCCTTTGCCCGGGGCGATCATGGGGTAGACATTTTCCTGCTGCAATACCCGGCAATCCAGCACCACTGGTCCTTTATAGGCGAATACGCTTGGAAGGGTGGAGACAAGTTCTTCCTGTGTTTCAATTTTAATACCACGAATGGAATAGCTCTCAGCCAATTTCACAAAATCGGGCTGTACAGTTAGCAGTGATTCAGAATAGCGCTTTTCATAAAACTCTTCCTGCCATTGGCGAACCATCCCAAGTGCCCCGTTATTGACAATGATGACCTTAACTGGCAATCCCCGTTCTTGAAGAACGGAAAGCTCTTGGAAGGTCATCTGAAAGCCGCCGTCTCCCACGATGGCTACAACATCTTTATGGGGGGCAGCCAGCTGGGCGCCGATCGCTGCAGGAAATCCGAATCCCATCGTTCCCAGGCCGCCTGAAGTGACCCATTGATGAGGATTTGTGAACGTGTAATATTGTGCAGCCCACATTTGATGCTGTCCGACATCGGTCGTGATGATGGCATCGCCTGCAGTTATTTTATGGATTGCCTTGATAAGCCACTGAGGACACATTTCTTGTTCCGGATTGTTGAACCACAGTGGTGAATCTTCTTTATAAGCCTTTAATGTCGATACCCACTCTTCATGCTGTGGGGAAGGGGCATCCTGCAAACAGAGCTGCGTCAATGCTTCCTTCGAATCCGCGACAATCGGAATGTCGGTTGGGACGACTTTGCCGATTTCAGCAGGATCGATGTCAATATGGGCTACCTTGGCGTTTGGTGCGAAATGCTTCAGATTCCCAGTGAGCCTGTCATCAAAGCGTGCCCCGATATTTATCAGCAAGTCACACTCGTGCAGGGCCATATTGGCAGCGTATGTTCCGTGCATGCCTGCCATCCCGAGAGAGAGGGGAGAGATGCCAGGAAAAGATCCCAATCCCAACAAAGTCGTTGCAACAGGCAAGGAATGTTTGGTTGAAAAACTTTTCAACTCTTCTGACGATTTTCCATGCAGCACTCCAGCGCCAGCTAATATGACCGGTTTCTTCGACTTGGAAAGGCTGTCTGCCAATTTATTAATCTGCAATGGATTCGGTTTTGTTGTAGGCTGGTAGCCTGGTAAATAAAATTCAGTATCATAGTTTTCATCTTCAGTAAATCCTGCAGAAATGTCCTTTGGAATATCGACGACAACTGGCCCTGGACGACCGGTTGATGCAATATGGAATGCTTCTTTCACAATCCTTGGCAAGTCTTGTATGGATTGGACTTGATAATTGTGTTTCGTGATGGGAGTGGTGATTCCCATGATATCCGATTCTTGAAAAGCATCGGTGCCGATGACACTTCGCGCCACTTGACCTGTAAAGATGACGAGGGGAAGGGAGTCCATCATCGCATCGGCGATTCCCGTCACTAGATTCGTTGCTCCGGGTCCTGAGGTGGCAATCACTACTCCAGGCTTTCCTGAAATTCTTGCATAGCCTTCGGCTGCATGGATTGAACCTTGTTCATGCCTTGAAAGAATATGCTGAAAAGGGGCCTTTGAACGAAAAATAGCATCATAGATTGGCAGAACAGCTCCGCCCGGATACCCAAAAATCGTATCAACCTCTTCATTCATCAATGACTCAATCAGCAGATCTGCACCTGTCCTTTGGGCAGCGGCTGCGTGGGCCGCTTGCTTTGCTTCTACTTTCAAGTTAACTCCCTCCTTGAAACTAATAAATTCTATAAAAACCACAGTGGGCTTTCATCCATATAAAAAGACCTTTTGCTCCCAAATAAACTGCTTTATGCAGGATTATCGGGGCGAAAAGGTCTTTCTCTGGTCTTTTCACGGTACCACCCGGTTTCGCAGCATCCTCGCGGAAACTGCCTTGTGAAGCTGACCGTGATAAATGAGGTCCGGCTTCTTTTGATAACAGGTGTTTTTTAAACACCTGATTAAGCCTAATGGGATAGGGATCCTTTCAGCTTAACACTCAGAGATGATGTCGGAATAAGGGGTATTTCCGGGCTTCCAGCAACCCCGGCTCTCTGTGAATACCTTTTCTTATTCCTTTATTCCCGTCATCGTATTCATCGTTATTCATTTGTAAAAGAAAATGATTAAATTTTCATCACTCCGCCAGTATTGGCAGATGTGACAAGCTTGGCGTATTTTGCCAAGTAGCCCGACTTGATCTTCGGGTCTGGCTGCTTCCAGGTGCTTCGTCTTTCTTGAAGGACCTTTTCATCAACTAATAATTCGATGGAGCGTGACTCCAAATCTATTAATATCAAATCATCATTTTTAACATAAGCAATAGGTCCCCCTTCAGCTGCTTCAGGAGAAATATGCCCGACGGAAATGCCTCTGCTGGCACCGGAAAAACGTCCGTCTGTGATCAAGGCTACTTCTTTATCAAGTCCGCGTCCTGCAATGGCAGAAGTAGGGGCAAGCATTTCCGGCATTCCCGGTCCGCCTTTTGGGCCTTCATAGCGGATGACAACTACATGGCCGGCCTCAACTGTTCCATTATCGATTCCTGCCTGGGCTTCATCCTGTGACTCGAATACTATTGCTTTCCCTAAGAATCGAGTGATCGATGGATCGACGGCGCCTACTTTGATTACGCCCCCATCAGGCGCTAAATTTCCGAAAAGGATGGAGAGGCCACCTACCGGGCTGTATGGATTTTCTTTTCTCCGGATCACCTGGTCATTGGTGATTTCAGCATTTTGAACATTTTCGGATATGGATTTCCCAGTTATTGTGATTCGATCTTTATGAATGAGTCCATCAATTTGGCAAAGCTCCTTGATAATCGCGCTTACACCACCTGCTTCATGAACATCCTGCATCGAGTAGTCGGAAGCAGGGCTGATCTTAGACAAATATGGAACTTTTTCAGCAATTTCATTGATCTGCCTTAAATCGTAGTCGATTCCTGCTTCATGTGCGATGGCCAATGTGTGGAGTACTGTGTTTGTTGAACCTCCCATTGCCATATCCAAAGCAAATGCATTATCGAATGTTTCCTTGGTCAAAATATCTCGTGGACGAATATCATTTTTGACCAGATCCATGAGATGTTTGGCAGCTTCCCGAATCAAATCATGACGTTTTTCAGATGTTGCGACAATGGTTCCATTACCCGGGAGTGCCAGCCCAAGCATTTCCATTAATGAATTCATGGAATTGGCTGTAAACATTCCCGAACATGAACCGCATGTCGGACAAGCAAGTGATTCCAATTCAAGGAGTTCATTGTGGTTGATGGTTCCTTTGTTATATGCACCAACGCCTTCGAACACAGAAACGAGAGATAAATTTTTGCCAGCAGATGAAACTCCCGCTTCCATTGGACCTCCAGAAACGAAGACGGAGGGGACGTTCGTTCTTGCAGCTGCCATTAGCATACCAGGTGTGATTTTGTCGCAATTTGGTATGTAGAATACACCATCGAACCAATGTGCATTTATGACAGTCTCTGCACTGTCTGCAATGATTTCCCTGCTGGGGAGGGAGTAGCGCATCCCGATATGCCCCATTGCAATTCCATCATCAACACCAATCGTATTGAATTCAAAAGGAATTCCACCAGCCTCGATGATGGCTTCTTTTACCACTTGGGCAAAATGATTAAGATGTTTGTGGCCGGGTATGATATCTATATAGGAATTGCATACACCGATGAAGGGTTTCTCCAGATCTCTTGTCTTTACACCTGTGGCATAGAGGAGACTGCGATGCGGTGCTCGATCAATCCCTTTTTTTATCATGTCACTTCGCATTGTATTCCTCCTAACTGACGACAGCTTGATTGGTTTCCGCAGGGTAGCATTGTACACCGTGCGTCACGACGATTTTTCGAAATTCAGATAGTAAATGATTTGTTACTTTGCCAGGCTTACCTTCGTGAACCTTTCTTCCATCAACCTCTACGACAGCGATGACTTCCACTGCGGTTCCTGTTAAGAAAACTTCATCCGCGACATAGACATCGTGGCGGGTAAATGGAGCTTCTTTCATTTCATAGCCCAGTTCTTTTGCAAGATCGATGATGGCGTTGCGGGTGATGCCTTCCAATGCCCCTAAATAAACAGGAGGGGTATAGATGGTATCGTTTTTCACAATGAAAATATTATCAGCAGAGCCTTCCGTCACGTATCCTTGGTCATTCAGCATGAGCGCTTCATCGACCCCGGCTTGGTTGGCTTCGAGTTTGACCAAAATATTATTTAAATAATTCAGCGATTTGACTTGCGGGCTTAATACGTCTGGACGGTTCCTCCTGCTGGCAACAGATCCGACTCTTAAACCCCGCTGATACAATTCTTTTGGGAACATGCTTAGCTCTTCGGCGATCACGATGACCCGTGGCTGTGAGCAGCATTTTGGATCTAGTCCAAGGTTTCCTACACCCCTGGAAACCACAACGCGGATATAAGCACTTTCAAGCTGATTTCTTCTGACAGACTCAACAATAATTCGTTCAAGTTCCTCCTTCGTATATGGAACCTTCAACATGATGGACTGGGCAGATTCATAGAGGCGATTGAGATGTTCGCTCAGTTTGAATACGTTGCCGCTGTAAACGCGAATGCCTTCAAAAACCCCGTCTCCATACAAAAATCCATGATCATAGACAGATACAACTGCATCTTCTTTTTTGACAAACTCTCCGCTTAAAAAAATCCATTGACTGCTCATACATAACCACTCCTCTCTTTAGTATTTCACCGCTTTAAATTATTGAATTTAAGTGATAAAAGAAGAACCTGGGTTTAAACCGAGGCTTTACTTTTTGGTGAATGAATGAATTTATGTTTTTCTTGATGTTGCGGATTATCTTACAACCATTCTAGTACGAGGTCAACAGGGGAATTCATAAAAATCAGACTATTTAGAACAATCAGAATTATTGGTAGCGTTTTCATTGTTGTTATATCAGTGATTTGGTGTTTTTCAAAAAAGTTTTGTAAATTTTTTTGAAGCGTTTACATCGTTGTGTATTGCAGAAAAGTGAAGGAGGGATTACCAGATAAGTCATTCTCGAAATTATTATTATTTTGTAAAAGTAAAATTTCAAAAAAACAAACAAAAAGGAGAATGGGACAATACTAAATCACTTGACTCTAAAGGCGAACAATATCAGGAGTAAGCATCTATCATCACACCGCTGTTGATTTCCGTGCAAGACTTCGCGTTCCGGACCTACGCTGCGGGGCCCCACCTGTACCGCTCATCCCTCCGGAGTCTTCGTCTTGCATTCCAATCAACAGCAAGAATATGCCAAAAACAACAATCACGCTTAAACATGAAAAACCCGAACGAATCCGAAGTCTATGGAAAGATTTCGCATTATAGTTCGGGTTTTTCATAGACTTAAACACTTTTGTCCCAGCCTCTGGCTTCATCTTGACAAACTATTATTTACTATAAAAATTCTCTGTATAATAAGGCTGCGATTTATCACCGAACGCGACGCCAACGCCTAAGTTTTTGAAGCTTGGCTGAAGGATGTTTTTTCGATGTCCAAGAGAATTCATCAGTCCCTCATGAGCAAAAATACTGCTGATTTGTCCAAATGCAAGATTTTCCCCTGCAGTCATGAAAGTGATATTATCATCATGCATACGATCAAATGGGGATTTCCCTTGCAGGTCTGTATGGTCGAAATAGTTATTTTTCGCCATATCCTCACTATGCTTTAATGCCGTTCCGTGGACGCGATCATCCCATTTCAACGGGGAAAGGCCATGTTCGACCCTTGCAGCATTCGTCAGATCGAATAATTGATATTCAAAGCCTTTTTCCAGCTTCTGTCCAGGGGACGTGTAATACTCATTTTTCTGCTGCTCCATCTGGTCGGATATAATTTGAATGGCAGTCACTGTATTGTTCTCATGTTGGTCATAAAAAATCGTGACGTAGCTATGATCCAAATGGTACATATCATATTCACCATTGCTATTCACCTGGTACATCACGAAACCTTTCCGAATTTGGGAAAGGGGGGTGCCAAGTTTTTTTTCAACCATAGCTTTCGCACTGTTCAGCTTTATACCTATGGATGAGGATATCAAGTCCTGGTCAGTATACAATCCATTCACCTTATTATTCTGATCATAAGATACCATCATGAAATTTTGATAGTTTTGATGGTAGGCATACCAGTCGACACCATATTCGTTCTGCGAAACTCTTTCCGGGGCCCCAACTTCTTTTTCAACTTTTTCTTTTGTTTCGCCAAGTGTGATGTTATATACCGAAAATTTTTGGTTAGTCGGAACCGCCAGGTCGGGTTTAGCCGCTTTTGACGGGCTGGTATTTTCTTTAGCTTTTAATTGCTGTATCGAGCTGTTCACTTTTACTGACAGCTCTTCTAAATTTTTTTCCAAGGAATTTACTGCAGCATTTATTTCAGGCTTTTCCTTAAGAGAATCTATGCGATCTGCCCAGTAGGGTTTGGTCATATAGGCAGTAAAGAGTATGATCAGTAAAAACATAAAACGCTTCATGATATGTTCCTCCTATCCTTCTTCCATTGTAACCTACTATGCAAGTCTTCATAATGATTTGGCCCTTGAAAGTCAATAAATCTTATTGACTGTTTTTCCTATCATTGACTATTTCGTTTTGTTCGGCTGCCGGTTGGGTACCTTATAAAATATCTATATTTTTTTACTGCATGTGAAAGGGGAGAGTATGAATGGAAATACCACATGAAAAACGCGTTCAGCTTCACGGTTTCAACAATTTGACCAAATCCTTGAGCTTTAACATGTATGACATATGCTATACGAAAACAAAAGAGGAGAGAGAGGCGTATCTCGAATATATAGATGAACAGTATAATGCCGATCGACTGACAGGAATCCTGCAGCATGTTGCCGATATCATCGGTGCACATGTCTTGAATATTGCCAAGCAGGATTATGTCCCACAAGGGGCAAGTGTAACGATATTGGTTTCAGAAGGACCGATCGTGGAAGTGCCGAATGAGTCATTTGATGAATCCCCGGGACCATTGCCAAGCACCGTGACCATGCATCTGGATAAAAGTCATATAACTGTCCATACCTATCCTGAATACCATCCTTATGAGGGGATCAGTACTTTTCGAGCCGATATTGATGTCTCTACATGCGGAGAAATATCACCTTTGAAGGCACTCAATTATTTGATTCATTCCTTTGACACGGACATCATGACCATGGATTATCGTGTGAGGGGATTCACAAGGGATATTAATGGGAAGAAGCTATTTATCGACCACGACATCAATTCCATTCAAAACTACATACCGGAAAAAATTAAGAATATGTACCATATGATCGATGTCAATGTTTATCAAGAAAATATCTTTCATACAAAATGCAAATTAAAGGATTTCGATTTGAATAATTATTTGTTTGGTTACACGAAGGAGAGATTAAAGAAAAATGAAGCAGCCGAAATTACAGAAAAGCTGACGATGGAAATGAACGAAATTTTTTATGGTAAAAATATGCCGGGAGAACCACACCATTCAGACCAAAATTCATAAAAGGAAAATATTGCTGTTTTGTAAAATTACAAAACGAAAACCGCCTATTAAAAGGCGGTTTATAAACAGGAAATCATTTTTTTAGGAAAAGAAGATCGTTAAAATGAAAATCCTTTATATATATTTTTATCTGACGAGGTAAAGAGTGGAAGGGGCCGTTGAATGATTTTTATCGAATGCGGCATCCTTTGCTCTTTTTGTGCTTGTTTTAAATATTGGTACATTGCTTTGCTTCCGACTGAATTTGCAGAATGAATGGTGATTCTTTCTGCAAAAAGCTGATGTTTCACCATTAAATGCACGAGCATTAATCCATTTCTAGATTTATTAACTAAGTCATGATCCAAGGATAGATGTTCAATGTGAAAGTTTTCCAATAGTTCAAAGCAATCATCAATATTTTCAGCCAAAACGTGACCTTGGGGACATGTACGAAAGTCATCCATGAAAACATTGATACTCATTTTTTATCAATCCTATTTGTAAGACTTATTAATAGTGTAACACACAAAACAAGCGACAAATTATGCATAGTCTGGAAGGGAAAAATAAAAACCTGTCACAGCATGTGTTTTAAGTCGAAAAGTGGGTATAAAGTCATTTTTTATTTTTTCGTCCAATTATAATCATTTCAACGGAAATTAGACATGAAATCCGTTTTTACAACAAAGTTCTCTGATTTTAAAGTACCTGTTTAAAAATTCGGAATAGGATTGAAAACGGAAAATATGTTTGAATATTCCATTGTTTCGGTTGATAATATGAATTGATTGGAAATTTTCTAAGAAGGGGTTATGAAAATGGATACACCTAAATATCCCAACACGAATATTTTCTCGGATCGGACGTTTGAACACATAAAAGCATTCATGAGCCTTCACACATATCAAAAAGATTCTTTTTTGTTCCTGGAGCAGGAGTTATCAGACAACCTCTATTATGTTGAAGAAGGTCAAATCAGAATGACCAAGACAACTGAAGACGGGAAAGAAATGGTGCTATATTTGTTTCAAAAAGGCGATTTATTTGGCGAGTTGGGAGTCATCGGTGAAACGCAGCATCGATTTAATGCAAAAGCATTGAGAGACAGCAAGGTAGCCACGATCACCCAAAGGGACGTGGAATCCATCATTTTGAACCACGGGGATGCAGCAATTGAATTTGTCCGATGGATGGGACTCATGAACCAATTGATCCATACGAAATTGCGCGATCTATTGTTATATGGAAAGATCGGTGCTTTATGTTCTACATTAATTAGATTATCCAATTCGTTTGGTGATTCAGGTGAAAATGGCGTGAAGATTTCTAAAAAAATGACGAACGGTGAACTGGCCGACTTGATCAATACATCCAGGGAAACGGTGAATAGAATGCTTAGTGATTTTAAAAAGAATGGAATCATTGAATACAGCCGAGATGGAGAGATCATCATTTTAGATATGGAGCATTTAAAAAAACAGTGCCACTGTGAAGGCTGTCCAATAGAAATATGTAGAATCTAATCATGGAGCCGCCCATTATGAGAGGACAGCTCCAATATGTTTTACTCTTCTTCGGGTGAATTGATTTCTACTATTATCGCAGTTACAAGCGTCAAGCCTAATATAAAGGTGAACGTCAAAGTAAACAAACCTTATCAACTCCTACCATGTTTTAAATCCCGGCGATCCAGGTGGTGCATGCTGGATCATATGGAGAACAGGGATTGCATACGCAAATAAGATGAGAGTTAACGAGATTCCAATCCAAAGTCCCCAATTTTCAAGGAATTTCGGTGTCCTGCTGACATCGCTTTCAGCCATTGGGAATTGAACTGCATCTTTTTCGTGTTCGGCTTTGGGCGAGATGAATAAAGACACCAGAACGATGTAAATCAATATCGCGGCGGACAGAAATAAAATTGAACCCCCGATTGCCATCGTGACATGATTGGAAAATAAACCGTCAAACCATTCTTTTGCTTGGGGATTCCCGTTGTATCCCGCATATGCCGTTCGCCGGGGGGCTCCCATTAAGCCCAGGATGTGTTGAGATGTCGACATTAAAAACATTCCAATAGACCAGGTGAAAATTTGGATAAATGCGAGCCTTTTCAGTGCAGCGGTAAATTTTCGCCCTGTTAAATATGGGATAAGCCAGAATGTCAGTCCCATGAAAGTCATAGCAACAGGCGTCCCCACGGTTATATGAAAGTGTCCAACGACCCACAAAGTATTATGAACGGCTTCATCCAACTGAAAGCTTGCATTGATGATGCCTCCTGCACCACCGGGGATAAAGAAGGCCATTGCGATAAAAATGGATGTAAAGCGAACATCGCGCCATGGTAGTTTTTTAAACCAGCCAAAAAGACTCTTGGCCCCCATGTCCCTGCCAGTGGTTTCAAAAACCGCGAATATTGAAAACGCAGTCATCAATGAAGGGATGATGACCATGAAAGTCAGTACCGTCTGTAAAAACTTCCAAAATGATCCGATTCCTGGTTCGACCATTTGATGGTGAAAACCAACTGGCATCGAGAAAAGGATGAATAGGACAAAGGCCAACCTGGCCAAGGAATCACTGAACACTTTACCGCCGATGATATTGGGCACAATGACATACCACGCCATATAGGCCGGAAGAAGCCAAAAATAAACGAGTGGATGACCGAAATACCAGAATAGTGTACGGCTTAATTCGACATTGATCGTTTTTGTCCAACCGAATGCCCATGGGATGTATTGAAATACCACTGTGGCCACTACACCCAAACATGCAATGATCCAAAGGATGAGCGTTGCAACAGTCATGAATGCAAATAATGGACTTATTGCACCTTTATTTTGCTTTTTCCATCCTGCATAATGTCCGATGATCGCGAAACCGCTGATCCAGGTGCCTATAATGAATAATGCGAGCCCTACATAATACCAACCGCTTGCTTTAAGAGGCGCATAGAATGTATAGAGCACAGATGCCTTGCCGGATATGATCATGACGGTTGCCAGAACCGTGCCAAAAGTAGTCACCCAGAAACCAGCCCATGAAGCAAATGTTACTCCGGGGCTGAAATTCCCAATAGATTTACTGATTCCTGCAATAAAAAAAGCGAAGATAAAATAAGTGGTATAAATAAGTGCCAAAAGGACTCCATGAGCGGTCAAAATTTGATAATAATCAAGCCAGGAAGGCAATTTCAAAGCATTATTCCTGATAAAAACCTGCATTAGCCCACAAAAAGTACCGATTAAAAACGCTGCATACGCAACCCCGATATAGGATAGTGACAATTTTTTTTCATGTCGGCCGATCATTTCAATACACCTCGATTTCCGTTTGCATAAAATGGTGCCCGGATCCGCAATATTCATTGCAAATCACAAGATATTTTCCCGGGTGTTGGAAAACATAGGTCTTCGTGTTGATTTGGCCGGGAACGACCATCATATTGACCTTTGTATTCACGATTGTAAAGCTGTGTGTGACATCCTTGCTGGTCACTTTAAATATGATTTTCTTGCCCGCCGGGACTTTAATTTTTGCTGGTTCATATCCGAACGTCATAGCGATGAGGGAAACTTGGTATGTTTCATCATCGATTTTTACCAATCCAGGATGATCGAAAGGAGGAGTATGTTCGACCTTGTCTGGGTCAATTGTCATCATTCCGCCGGCAGGCATATGATTGTGGGAAAATGCACTTACCCCTATGATCACTAAAAAAACGGCTAACGATAATATTCCGAATGACAGCCAAATCTTTTCATATTTATGAAGATGCATAATTTCACCTGCTTCCTTCGATTATCTTCCCAGGTAGAGTGCGTAAACACTTACCCACATTGCTGTAATCAAAAAACCTACAGCAAATACACTGATCAAAGTACCTTTTAAATTCACCTCTGATTTATCTTGATGCTTTTTCATTCCACATCACCCCTCGCATGTGTTGGATTCCATTAAAGGATAATCCTTTCATTTTCAATCCACTGTGACTTTTATCACATTAACTGAACTAATTTGGCGGTGTTTAAAAAATTGTCAAATTTAGAGAAATTAATTTCCTTACCCCGTATATGGATTATTTAGCAGATATGAAATGAATCTAATGAAAATCTTCTTAATAAATATCAGAATTTTTAGATTAATATTTGATTATCAAATTCAAATAATTTACTATAGGATGTAAGGAACATACCGACTGGTCAGTAGATTCCAAGAAAGAGGGGATTGCATGATATTTGAGCACAGTGAAAAGGTGAAAAATCTTCAAAACAAGCTTTATGCCTTCATGGAAGAACATGTTTATCCGAATGAAAAGGTCTTTGAACAACAGCTTAATGATCAGCATGACCGTTGGCGTCAAATTCCGTCCATTATGGAAGAACTTAAACAAAAGGCAAAAGATGAAGGACTTTGGAATTTATTTTTGCCGGACAACAAATATGGAGCTGGATTGACAAATGTAGAGTATGCTCCGCTGTGTGAGATAATGGGGAGGTCACTCATTGCTCCGGAAGTATTCAATTGCAGTGCGCCTGACACGGGAAACATGGAAGTTTTGGTGCGCTATGGCTCTGATGAGCAGAAGGAAAAGTGGCTGAAACCGCTCCTATCAGGTGATATCCGTTCTTGCTTCTCAATGACAGAGCCGGATGTGGCTTCTTCGGACGCGACAAATATTGAGATGGATATCAAGGGACATGGTGATCATTATGTAATTCACGGACGAAAGTGGTGGTCTTCCGGTGCTGGAGATCCCCGTTGTAAAATTTCAATCGTCATGGGGAAAACAAACATGGATGCCAGCCGACATGAACAACAATCTATGATTCTTGTGCCGCTTGATACGCCAGGGGTGAAAATTGAACGGATGTTGCCGGTGTTCGGCTATGATGATGCGCCTCATGGCCATGCTGAAATCACCTTTGATCAAGTAAGGGTGCCGAAGGAAAATATTATTTTGGGGGAAGGCAAGGGCTTTGCCATCGCACAAGGTAGACTCGGGCCAGGCAGAATTCATCATTGCATGAGATTAATTGGATTGGCTGAACGTTCACTTGAAGAATTATGTAAGCGTGTACAAAAACGGTCAGCCTTTGGTCAACCTCTATCAAAGCAGGGTGTGATAAAGGAATGGATTGCAGATTCAAGAGTGGAAATTGAACAGGCGAGGCTCTTGACCTTAAAGGCAGCTTATATGATGGATACTGTCGGTAACAAAAAAGCAAAAAAAGAAATTGCCATGATTAAGGTGGTTGCACCTTCCATGGCCCTGAGAGTGATTGATCGAGCGATTCAAGCTTTCGGTGCAGCCGGAGTGTCCGATGATGCCCCTCTTGCACGGTTCTGGGCTACCGCCAGGACATTAAGGATTGCGGATGGTCCGGATGAAGTACATAAAGCACAGATTGCGAAATTGGAGCTTAATGACTGGAATTAAAAAGTTCTTTTCTCAAACTTTGTTGCTTTAACGACCAAAGTAGGATGGTCCATTCAATTTGTTATCACTTAAATGGCCGAATAAGCGGAAAAGGGCCGGGATCCTATGTCTTAACCCGCCATACATCTATTTACGCGTTAAAGTCGGCAGTATGATTTTAACAACAATCTTTACGAAAACAGCCAATTAAAAAGAAGGAGTGGAGAACATGCATGTTATGAAGCTATTCGATTTAACGGGGAAAACAGCGATCGTTACAGGAGGAGGAAGGGGGTTAGGCAGGCAGATCGCAGAAGGGTTTGCAGAAGCAGGGGCGAATATTGTCCTCTGTTCAAGGAAAGTGGAGGCATGTGAAGAAGCTGCTGAAGAATTAAGGCAGCTTGGGGTAAAGGCATTGGCCTTGAAATGTGATATTACCAATCAAGAAGATATTGCGTGTGTCATCGAGAGGACGATTGAGGAGTTTGGAGGTATTGACATTCTAGTAAATAACAGCGGGGCAACATGGGGGGCACCCGCAGTGGACATGCCCATCGAGGCTTGGAAAAAGGTCATCGATGTAAATGTAACGGGCACTTTTCTAATGAGCCAAGCGGTTGGAAAAGTCATGATTGAACAAAAGTCCGGAAAAATCATCAATATCGCGTCGGTGGCTGGATTAAGCGGTACAGATCCGAGGGTGATGGATACGATTTGCTATAACACCAGCAAAGGGGCGGTCATAACTTTCACAAAAGACCTTGCAGTGAAATGGGGGCAATACAATATCAATGTAAATGCCATTGCACCGGGCTTTTTCCCGACAAAAATGTCCAAGGTTGTGATAGAGAATGGGAAGGATCCGATTTTAGATTCAACCCCATTAAAGCGCTTTGGTACAGAGGATGATCTAAAGGGAGCGGCATTGTTCTTCGCCAGTGGCGCATCTGACTTTGTCACTGGAGACATATTGGTCGTGGACGGGGGAACAAATGCAATGTAAAGCAAGGAAAGAGAGCATCCTGCAGCGTAAACCTACCATTTCCGACTTTTGTCAGCTAAAACAATACAATAGAATGCCAATTGAAAAGAGTTCATAGGAGGATTTCGAATGAATGAAGAAAAAAGAAATGCCTATTATTCTAGTCATCTTATGAAAAAAGAACGCATCCCTTTAAAAACCATCCCGGAAATGCTTCAAGACACTGTCTCCAAGTATCCGCATCATTCAGCCATATCATTTTACGGCCAAAAAACAACTTACCAGCAGCTGAACCAATCCGTTCAATTATTCGCATCCTCCCTTCAAAGAAACGGGGTACAAAAAGGGGACAGAATCGCCATCATGCTGCCTAACTGTCCACAATATGTGATCTCCTACTACGGTGCTTTAACTGTGGGGGGGATCGTGACGCAAGTCAATCCGATGTCAGTCGAGCGTGAACTGGAGTATGTATTGGTTGATTCAGGCGCAAAGACAATCATCGTCCTTGATGCATTCTATCCTATCGTCAAGAAAGTCCAATCCAACACAGATATAAAATCCATCATTGTGGTCAGTCTCCAGTCAAGCAGCAAGTCTTATGAAACTGATTATTCGTTTTCTCATTTTCTCTCGATGGGAGACGGCGGCGTCCATCCGGTTGAAATCAGTCCTGAGCATGATATCGCCATACTCCAATATACAGGGGGGACAACAGGCCGTTCCAAAGGCGCCATGCTTACCCATCAAAATCTATTCATGAATGTCTTCCAGTCATATGAATTTTTCAAGGAAGAAATCGATTTAGGCAGGGAAAAGTATTTGACCGTTATTCCGCTGTTCCATGTCTACGGAATGACATCATGCATGAATTTCTCCATCTTTGTAGGATCTGAATCGATCATGCTGCCGAGGTTTGATCTTGATGAAGTACTGCAAACGATCAAATTGGAACAGCCCACCGTTTTTCCGGGGGTTCCGACCATGTACATCGCCATCATCAATCATCCCAATGCAAAGGAGTTTGGCATCGACAGCATTAAAATCTGCAACAGTGGAAGTGCTCCCATGCCGGTTGAACTGATGAAAGAATTCGAGAAGAAGACCGGGGCTAAGGTTTTAGAAGGCTACGGACTATCTGAAGCCTCGCCGGTCACTCACTGCAATCCATTGTTTTCTGAAAGGAAGCCTGGCAGTGTTGGAATTCCGTATCCATATACAGAATCTAAAATAGTCGATTTAGCCACCAGTATGGAAGAAGTGGAAGCGGGTGAACTTGGTGAATTGATTATTAAAGGGCCCCAGGTCATGAAAGGGTATTGGAATATGGCGGAAGAGACTGCGCATTCACTCAGAAATGGATGGTTATACACGGGGGACATAGCCAAGGTGGATGAAGACGGTTATGTGTATATCGTCGACCGGAAGAAGGATATGATCATTGCGAGCGGCTACAATATTTATCCCCGTGATATCGAGGAAATCATTTATGAGCATCCCGGTGTTCAAGAGACTGTGGTCATAGGTGTCCCCGATCAATATCGAGGGGAAACCGTCAAAGCGGTAATTGTCCCAAAAAGCGGGATATCCCTTACTGTTGAAGAGATCATTTCCTACTGTAAATTGAATATGGCAGCCTATAAGGTTCCCCAAACCATTGAATTTCGAAGAGAATTGCCCAAAACGAGCGTCGGAAAAATCCTCCGTCGCGCTTTAAGGGAAGAGATGCACAGCAAATAATGTGTATCACACCTACAACAATGAAATGAGGAAGGAAATCAACGATGAAATCTAAAATAACGGAAATGAGCATTCGATTGTTTGAAAAAAAAGGATTCAGTGAAACATCCATTCAGGAGATCGTTGATGCAATCGGTGTGACAAAAGGAACCTTTTACTATTATTTTTCAAGCAAAGAGGAACTACTTATGGACATCCAGCTTCATTACATTGAAGAACTATTAACCAAACAATCTGCGATTCTTGAAAATGAAGACAATGATTGTAAAGGAAAACTATATGAAATCGTTCACTTGCTCTTAAGCTGCATTAAAGATCAAGGACTGAGCGCAAAAATCTTTTTTAGGGAACTTAACAACCTAAGCAAGGAGAGTTTAGGAAATATATTTCCTAAACGGGATGATTTTCGTTTGAATATCGAAAAGGTTGTGAGGGAAGGAATCGAGAGAAAGGAGTTTCGCCCAGACCTTAATCCTTCGATCATCACTTTTGGGATTTTGGGGATGGCGAACTGGAGCTACCAATGGTTTGATCCGGAAGGGGAATTGACTGATGAAGAAATTGCCCGAATATTTATTGACGCGATGCTGAATGGCATAACGTTAAAAGGATAAACAAGGAGGAGAAAAGGATGAAGATAACGGACGTACAGAACATTACGGTCATAGGAGCAGGGCAGATGGGACACCAGATCGCCATGCTCTGTGCTCTTGGAGGATTTGAAACGATGCTTCAGGATATTGACGAAGCTGCGCTGGATAAAGCGGAAAAAGGACTGCATTCCCTGATGGAAAGATGGGTCGCAAAAGGAAAAATATCCGAAGACCAAAAAGATGCTGCTTTCCAAAGGCTGACATTTGCTTCCAGATTTGCGGAATCAGTGGAAAAGGCTGATTTGGTCATTGAAGCCGTCGTCGAAAAGCTGGATGTCAAAAGAAAAATATTTGCCGATCTTGAGATCCATACACCGGATCATACTATTTTCGCAACAAACAGTTCAACGATCGTCAACAGTATGCTTGCTGAAGTGACTAAGCGTCCTGATAAAGTCGTCAATATGCACTTTTTCTTCCCTCCATTGGTGATGGACTGCGTCGAAGTGGTCATGAGTGAAAACACATCCGAAGAGACAGCTCAATTAGCGATGGACGTATGTGAAAAAATCAATCGGAAAGGGATATTGCTGAAAAAGGAGATTTCCGGATTCGTGGCTAATCGTATTCTGGGGGCGCTCCAAAAAGAAGCGATGAATTTATATGAGCAGGGAATCGCAGACTTCAGGGATATAGATCTTATATGCAAAAAAGCACTGAATCACCCGATCGGACCATTTGAGTTGATGGATCTTTCCGGCATCGATGTCGGCTATTATGTGATGGAACAAAGGTACAAGGAAACCGGAGACCCTGAAGACAGGCCATTTGCATGCATGGAGGAAAAAGTAAAAAAAGGGCATCTTGGCAGGAAAACGGGAAAAGGCTGGTACGACTACGAGAAAAATATGGTCAACAAATGATGGGGGTTCAAAATGATGCATGAGAAACATGTTACGGTTCGTTTTTGTGAAACAGATGCCCTTGGCCACGTCAACAATACGAGCTATTTTATTTATTTGGAGGACGCACGGATTGAATTTTTTAAATCCCTCGGCTACAAAATGAAGGCGAATAAATGGAATTTCATTCTCGCTTCGACAAAGTGTGACTTCCTTAACCAAGGTTATTTCAATCAAGATTTGAAGATTACTACTTTGGTAACAAAAATAGGAACAAAAAGCTTTCACTTGATGCACGATATACAATGTGCCCAGACTGGTCAGCAGATAGCCAAAGGGAATGAAGTGATCGTTTATTTTGATTTTGAGGAGCAAATAAGCAAGCAGATACCTTTAGAATTGGCTAAATCTCTTGAAGAGCATTTGAGTTTGGTTTGAAAAGTCGGAAATTTTAGTTTTATTAAGGGGGGAGCATATGCCTCAGCAGATTAAGAAGGATACGATCAGGGTTCGGCCCGGGGAAGAACTGGATGCAGGCAGGCTTGAAGGATTCTTGCGGTCGCATTTGGGGGAGATTCTTCCAGATGGGAATCTTCAAGTTCGTCAATTCTCTGCTGGCCATTCCAATTTGACTTATGAATTGAAACTGGACGATTGGGAGGCTGTATTAAGGAGGCCTCCACTGGGGCCAGTCGCTCCAAAGGCTCACGATATGGAAAGGGAATACAGAATCCTATCAGAAATTGAATCCTATTTTCCCCCGGCACCGAAACCTATTCTATTTTCTAAGGATCAATCGATTGTAGGAAGCCCGTTTTTCCTCATGGAACGGAAACTCGGAATCGTCTTGGATTCCGAGTTCCCTGCCCAAATCGAGGCAACCAAGGAAGAAGGTAGGAAACTTTCGACAATCATGGTCGAGAGGCTGGTTGAACTTCATGAAATCGATTATCAAATTACAGGTTTGAACGAAATGACAAAACCAGATGGGTTCATGGTCCGGCAAGTGAAGGGATGGAACGGGAGATACCTTCGAGCACAAACAGATGACATAAAGGAAGCCGATTTTCTGATGGCTTGGCTAGAAAAAAATATCCCAGACCAGCAGGCTGCAACAGTGATTCATTATGATTTTAAGCTGAATAATGCCATGTTCAATGATGATCTGACTGAAATGATCGGTTTATTCGACTGGGAAATGACCACAGTAGGTGATCCGTTGGCCGATTTGGGAGTGGCGATGAGCTATTGGATCCAGAATGATGACCCAGATCTGCTGAAATTTGGATTGGGAAAGCCGCCTGTTACGATTCATCCAGGGTTCATGAATAGAAGGGAATTCATTGAAGAGTACGGCAGGAGAAGCGGAAGAGATGTCGGAAGCATGAATTTCTACCTTACTTTCGCTTACTTTAAGCTTGCTGTCATCTGTCAGCAAATCTATTACAGATATAAGAAGGGACAGACGAATGACCCGCGTTTTTCAGGGTTTAATCAGTTTGTAGAAAGCTTAATCAAGCTTGGCTGTTCTTCGGCAAAAGAATGACGTATTTCTGGTCGAATTGAAATCGGAATGGAGATGAATATATGAAAACATCAAATCTTCGTCATAAAGGAGCAGAGTTTTTAATTTCATCCTTGAATGCGGAGGACTTATTCACCCCAGAAGACTTTACGGAAGAGCACAGGATGATCGCTGCGACTGTAAAACAATTCATTGAAAAAAGAGTTTCTCTTTATAAGGATGAAATTGAGAATCAACAATTCGATATTGTGGTTTCGCTTCTACATGAGGCGGGGGACCTGGGGCTGCTCGGGCATAGCATCCCCGAGCAATTTGGCGGCTTGGGACTTGATAAAATCAGCAAAGGCATCGTTGGTGAAATGATCGGTTTTTCTGGGGGATACGGTGTGGCCCATTCCAACCACACATGCATCGCCACCTTGCCGATCACATATTTCGGTACCGAAGAACAAAAGAAAAATTATTTGCCCAAACTTGCCTCAGGCGGCTACATAGGGGCTTACTGCCTGACGGAACCGAACGCGGGCTCGGATGCCCTTTCATCTCAAATGACAGCCAGGCTTAATGATGAAGGGACCCATTACTTGCTGAATGGGACCAAAATCTATATTACGAATGCTGCGTTTTCCGATACGTTCATCGTATACGCCAAAGTGGATGGGACAAAATTTACAGCGTTCATCGTTGAAAAGGACTTTCCGGGTCTTTCTCTCGGACCTGAAGAAAATAAAATGGGAATCAAAGGTTCTTCAACAAGAGCAGTATTTTTTGAAGACTGTCAGGTGCCTATTGAAAATCTGCTCGGCGATATTGGCAAGGGGCATCATATTGCCTTGAATGTTTTGAACCTTGGCCGTTTCAACCTTGGGTCTGCCTGTATGGGGGCTGCAAAGGGCGGCCTGAAAAAGACCATTTTGTTTACGAAGGAACGGAAGCAGTTCAGACATGCTATTTCGGATTTTCCTGCTTCAAAGGAAAAATTTGCAAAAATGGCTGCGAGAATATACGCACTTGAATCCTTGCAATATCGTACAGCACACTTATTGGAGGATTCGCTTGGAGAGCTATATGTCCATACTGACCGCGCTCTGATTGTCAAAAGGATGAGTGAATTTGCAGCGGAATGCGCCATTTGCAAAGTCTATGGTTCGGAAACATTAGACTATGTGGCTGATGAGGCCTTGCAACTTCACGGTGGGGCAGGTTTCATAAAAGAATATGGGATTGAACAAATGTATCGGGATTCAAGGATCAATCGAATTTTTGAAGGGACGAATGAAATTAATCGCTTGTTGATTCCAACCCATTTATTGCGAAAGACCTTGAAGGGCGAAGTGAATCTAAAATCTAAGGTTGAGGAAGCATTCTTCATGCTTGTCAAAGGGGACCACAAAAAGGAGGACCCTTATGGAGTCGAACTTGAAAGCATCGATGTGATTCGTAGGTTGTTCCTTATTTGCAGCGGACTGGCATTTGAAAAATATGGCGAGACGCTTCCTCAAGAACAGGAAACGCTCATGAAATTATCGGATTTGGCCATTCAGCTGTATGCCTGTGAATCAGCTGTTTTCAGGACATATAAATCAATATTAAATGTGGGCGAAGAAGAGTCCTCCCTAAAAATCGACCTGACAAGAACCATACTTGATGATGCCTTGTGGGATGCAGAGAGGATTTCACGTTTGCTTGTCGGTCAAATGGAATCTGGACAAGAACAGCAGCAATTGAATGCTGCAATATTTAGAACGATCAGTGCACTTCGATCAAATGATTCTGTCCGGAGAAATCGCCGAATTGCGGAAAAGCTGTACGAGAAAGGTCAATATGTATGCTAAAAGGAGCTGTTGAGGAATATGAACGACCAACATTTAATATGTGAAGAAAGAGGCCCTATCTTGTCGTTGATGTTGAATCGCCCTGAGAGTTTGAATGCGTTCAGTGAAGAAATGATTAAGGGGATAATTGATGAACTAAAAAAAGCGAATGAAAATACATCCATCAAGGTTATCATTTTATCAGGATCTGGGAGATCGTTCAGTGCCGGTGGAGATGTCAAGACGATGGGTACTGCGAGCCCGGTGGAAGTATATGAACATTTGGGCTTGCTGAATGAATGCATTTTGACAATGAGGAAAATAGATAAGCCGATCATTGCAGCTGTACATGGCTTTGCTGCTGGGGCAGGATTCAATCTTGCCCTTGCATGTGACTTAATCATTGCTGCCGAGGACAGTAAATTCGCTTTAAGCTTCAGCCAAGTCGGACTGATCTCAGATGGGGGAGGCTCGTACTTTTTGCCAAGGCTTATCGGCCCGCATTTGGCCAAGCAGCTGTTCTTTACAGGTGAGGCTGTTTCTGCGGAGAAGATGCACCAACTGGGTGTAGTTAATCACTTATTTCCATTGGAGCGGCTTCAGGAGGAAGTGTGGAAGCTGGCTATGAAGCTAGCACATGGTCCATCATCTGCGATCGGCATGATGAAAAAAATCATCGATCATTCATTGACTGCCACATTAGAAGAGATATTGGAGCAGGAAAGGACTGCACAGGCGCTCATGGTTTCTTCCAATGATCATAAAGAGGGTGTAGCAGCATTCAAGGAAAAAAGAAAACCAGTATTCTTAGGGAACTAAAGGGGGAAATGCTGATGAAAGTTATTGAATTTACTGAATATGGCGGACCTGAAGTATTGGAAAGAAAGGAAAGGGAGCGGCCTGTGCCGCAGGGGCGTGAAGTATTGATTCAAGTTCAGGCAATAGGAGTAAATTACGCTGACACAGCACGCAGGGAAGGTCAGTACGTTGTAGATACTGCATTGCCATTCATTCCTGGAGCGGAGGTTGCAGGTATTGTGGTCGATGTTGGGGACGGGGTAAAAGACGCTAAGCCCGGCGATCGAGTAGTCACATTGATAGAAGCAGGTGGGTATGCAGAATATGCGCTAGCAGATGAAAGAGGACTGATATCGCTGCCGAGTGGAATTGATTTTACAGCAGCTGCAGCCCTGCCTCTCCAAGGGTTGAGCGCCTATCATATTTTGAAGACTATGGGTAGGATCGATAATGGTGAAACTGTATTGATCCACGCTGCAGCAGGCGGGGTTGGGACGCTGGCCGTCCAGCTTGCAAAAAGGTTTGGCGCAGGTAAAATCATCGCGACCGCCAGCAGCGAACAAAAACGTGCATTGGCCAAGGAAATGGGTGCGGATATCCTGATAGATTACACGAAAGCCGGATGGGAGGAGGAAGTGCTGAAAGCGACAGGTGGAAAAGGAGTCAATCTCGCCTTGGAAATGGCAGGAGGCGAGATTTTCAAAAAGACGTTAAAATGCTTGGCGCCTTTCGGGAGAATGGTCATCTATGGCGCGGCAAGCGGGGAGCAAGCAAAATTTTACCCAACCTCTCTGATGGGGAAAAATCAGTCCGTCATTGGTTTTTTCCTTCCACAGATTATGAATAAGCCAGAGCTGTTGAAGCCGAGTATGCATGAATTACTCTCCCTTGTTACCGAGGGGGATTTAAGGCTGACTATCGGAGGAGTGTACCCGTTGGAAGAGGCTGCGAATGTGCATACATTGATGCAATCAAGGAAAACAAGTGGGAAACTAATCTTAGTCCCATAAGGATCTATGGACGAATTGAAGTATGAAGAAAGGGGCTTTTTTTCGGTCCCTTTCAATAAATTTTTCTGGAGGAATGAAAAATGGTATCAGCGTTAAAATTTCCCAGAACTTCTTTTACCGGGTGGGGAGCGATCGACATGCTCTTCCCTGAATTAAAAAAGATGGATATTCATCGTATCCTTGTGGTGGCAGACCCGATACTGATTGAAACAGGGACAGTCGAACAAATTATTAAACCCTTGATGGATGTGTTTGCTTTAGAGGTCTACAGCGATGTGGAACCCGAACCATCATTGTCGTGTGCACAGGAGCTGGTGGAGTATACAAGGAATCACACTTTAGAATGCGTTATTGGAATCGGCGGCGGAAGTACTCTTGACTTGGCAAAGCTGACAGCCGTAGTCTCACAGAATGATGGGCAGATAAGCGACTATTTAAATTTGAGTGGAGGACGCAGGTTATTGAAGAAGGGGCTTCCTAAAATATTGATTCCAACCACTTCAGGAACGGGTAGTGAAGTGACGGATATAGCCGTAGTATCCTTGGAGGGGACAAAAGATGTGATTACACATGAGTTTCTGTTGGCGGATGCGGCCATCGTGGATCCGCAGCTGACCCTTTCTGTCCCTCCAAGAGTGACGGCTGCAACCGGAATGGACGCATTGACACATGCAGTGGAAGCATTTGTATCAGTTCATGCCAATGAAGTGACAGATGCTTTGGCATTACAAGCAATCAAACTGATAGGCAATTCAGTTAAAAACGCCGTGAAGGATGGAACCGATAAGAAAGCCAGGACCGATATGAGCTTTGGGAGCTACTTGGCAGGGCTGGCTTTTTTCAATGCTGGTGTCGCTGGCGTACATGCGTTGGCTTATCCATTGGGAAGTGCATTTAAATTGCCCCACGGTGAGGCAAATGCAGTTCTTCTTCCTTACGTCATGTCATTTATATCTCAGAGCTGCCGCGAGAAAATGGATATAATTAATAAAATTCTGGAATCGACAACACAAGCTATAGGGGAAAGCAATATTTTTCATAGGCTGGTCAGGGAGTTAGGGCTGCCGGAAACGCTGCAGGAATATGACATAGGCGAAAATCATCTCGAAGCATTGGCAGACGAGGCAGTCAAGCAAAAAAGACTTTTGGACAGGAGCCCAATGCCATTAAAGAGAGAGGACATCTTACAAATTTATCAGATGGCCCTTCATGGTGAGTTAGTTGTGAGAGAGGTTAAGTGAATTGTATATAAAAATTATTGAACCACGTGTATCCGAGACAGATGGGGTTGGGCACATAAACAATACAACCATTCCCATTTGGTTCGAAGCTGCCAGACATGAAATTTTCAAGCTGTTTACACCGGATCTATCTTTTCGGAATTGGCGCATGATCATTCTTCATATGGATGTAGATTTTGTCAAACAGATATATTTCGGAAGGAATGTAGAAGTAAGGATATGGGTGAAAGCAATTGGAACTACAAGCTTGGAGTTGTATGAAGAAATTCATCAGGATCATCAATTATGTGCAAAAGGGAATGCTGTATATGTTAACTTTGATGTGGAAACAGGAAAAAAAGAGAGAATATCTGACCATATTAGAGAAGACCTGGAGAATCATTTGTGGATGGGTGAAAAAAAGAAGGATGATGCTTTATAAAGCATCATCCTTCTTTTCTTCGACAACTCGCGTTATGCGCCGACAGGATTATTTGTAAAATACCTTGTCGACATTATACTTTGCGTGAAGCGTATTAATGATATATGTTTCATAAATTTCCCTGTCCATTGCCTCATCGACGTAAATAACAGCAATTTTATTGATGTCGCTGCGGTTATTTTTTATGGGTGAGACATTGTCCTCAAAATTTTTGCGGATCCGATGTTTTAGCTTGCGTGCTTTTCCAGCGAATAGCAATTCATCTGACTGGTTAAAAAACATGTAAATACCGCTTTTATCCTTAGGTATACGAACATAATCCGTAAACCCGTATATTTTACTGATGTCAGGGTCTCCTGGTTCACCTGATTGTTCCTTCTTCTTGATGATGAGATCAGGATTGGGGATGTTGATTTTAATCATATAGTCACGTCCTAAATTTTTTAAATGCAAGTCCAAGCATATCATCTATAACTGATAGAAGTCCAGTAGACTTTTGCTAGGATGCTACCACTTCTTTCTTTTAGTCATATGATCTGCTGCAATCATCGCTAACTCATTGTTTCCAAATAAATCAAGTACTCCAAGTAAAGTATGATCAGGAATTTCCCCGGCTTCTTTTTTAGGGACAGTGAGTTCCAAAGCATTCTTGAGTGCGTGGTTTTCTGCTTGTGATGGATATGCCTCTTTATACATGGCTTCCGGATCGAGATCATTATTTATACACCATTGAGCAAAAACCAAGATCATCATGTTTTCATCTTTTTGATAATTCTGTACAATTTTTTCTTCCAATTCTTTATTATTCATTCCTCTTCTCCTTCATTCTTTCCTGGGAAAGCGCAGGTTTTGACAACTTTTTTGTTTATGTAGTCAAACAACGACAATATTTTTTATCGTAACAGCAATTACGACATTTTTCTACCATCAAACATTTGTGCATTAAAGGATGACGTGTATAATGATGAAAGGGACTAAAAGGATTTATGAGAGGAAGAAATAGTGATGAATATTACGGAATACACAATTGAAAAGCTTGAAGATCCAACGGGAATCCTTACAGGTGACCGTTATGAATTTATCTTGCATTTGGAGCTCCCTGAGGATGATGAACTTAATTCTGAAAATGGTGTTTACGTAAAGGCCATCTACTCTGTCGTGCAAGAACATGGCCGATTACTTCAGTACCATCTTGTTGAAGATATATCCCATAACGTGTTGGACTTTGCATTAGAAGAAGATGAAGAACAACTGATTGCTGATTTTTGTTTCAACCATTATCAAGAGGCGGAATAAAGAGGACAAATCCAGTCTTCTTTATTCCCCATTCCTAATTTCGATTGGCAATCTTTCTGGTGCGTTTGGTACATTTCTTCTTTGGTAGTCAATGCTATCAGAAGAATAAATGACAATGACCAATTGCCCTCCGCTCATGTTCGCCCGAATTAGAATAGGTTGGTTATGTGGATTTTCAAAAGTGAAATCCGGCCCATTCCAACTAACGGTTGCATCTCGGTGGGGAGGGACATATGGTACACGCCTGCTATGTGAATACCGCTCGACTATTCTGACCCCTGCCCGGTCAACTGCATTGAAAAGTGTTGAAGAAACTTGGCATATACCTCCGCCTATCCCTTCACTCAATTCTCCTCTAACGATTACCGGAGCCTTCATATAACCACGGGAAGTCGTACGTTTCCCAACTACCTTATTAAATGAAAAAGTTTCACCCGGGAATACCACCGAATTGTCAATTGCTTTCGCAGCAAGTGAAATATTGTTTGTACGTTCCTTATTGTAGCTGTTGAAATAAGTGACATAGTGTCCAATCTGCTTTGTTCGGATATGTGCAAGCAGTTCACTATCCACTTTAGGGTAGACATTTCTGAGAGGAACTTCATAATCAGAATCACTTTTACGATAGTAATTAGTATAAAATATTTCTTTGAATTTCCGCCGGTTAAGAGTATGGCCATTTTTCTCAATGATGATCTTCCCGGAAGGACCGATGCGGGCATCCACCGGGGATTCATATACTTTTTTTTCTATCAGGTCTGTAAAATCCAAATATTTTTTGTGATCAATCACTGAATCACCAAAAGGATACTGACTAAATTGGGTTCGGCTGACCTGATCAATGACCTCTCCATCGTGAAGTAGAGTCAAATTTCCATTTGCGCTCCCGCCAATAGGATGCGCAGTCAGTAATAATAAAGTTAACATGAAATTCATGATATCATCCAGCTCCTATCAATCAATAAGGGACACTAAAGGATCTATATTTATTTTCCAAGGCGATATCGGGGAAGTCCTAATCAATGTGTAATTTATTGTTGAATGAATGGCGCCTTCACCTTCGACAACCATTTTCACCTCTACTGGTACTTGTACAATCAGCTTGTTTGTACTTGTTTCATCCCCTGGTATAAGCACATTCCATTGGATGGCCTCTATTCGGCCAAGCTTCTTTAATGAACTATTTAATTTTTTTTCATTTGTGATGGCCAATTTGGACGAGAGGCCTTTATCTGCATTTTTTACGGTGACCATAAAGACATTTGTAAGCATTACAGGATTCAAATCCTTCATGAATTCGTCTACTTTTCCGCCAGCTTTCAAAATCATGACATTGTGTGCAAGATCGGATCTTTCCGATTTATGCGTCACACTTCCGATAAAATGTATACAAAAATGACCTGGAAAACCATTGTCAAGCGCACCTGCACCATGGGGCATACCATGCATGGATGCCGCTAATAACCGATTATTGGCCATTATTAAAATGGCTCGTCTGCGCCAGCTCCATTTTCCGCCATAAATATCTTTCATGATCTTTGTATCCTTTTGAGTAAGCGGCTGCACATCTGCATGATGTGTTCCAGCCCTTCTTTGAACATTGAAGCTTTTTCCGCTTTCTACATCAATCACAGTGAACTTTGCATATCTTGGGATGATTTTATTTACATCTTTCCAATGAAGGACCTCAATATCGTAATCGACAAGAGATGAAATAGTGGAAGCAGAAACAATGTCTTCCACAGAAAGCGACAAACAAATGATAGCAATGATAACAAGTGAAAATTTTTTTATGTACATACCATTTCAGCTCCTGGCATTTTTATGATTATTGTTTACAATCTGAAATGAAAAAAAGCTAAGAATTATTGGAAAGACCTCGTGGAATCCTCTTGAAAAGGTGAAACGGATCTTTTGTCGAATATGTATGTGAACGTCAATTAATTGATTTAAATTTGGAGGCTCCTATGACAAGTAAACGTCTTGTTGTCATTTCATTCGACTGTCTTTCCGCATTGGACTTCCCTTTTCTTCAGGAATTGCCCAACTTCAGGGAATATTTGAAGGGGAGTGCATATTGCAAAAATGTAGAAACGATTTATCCATCCGTTACATACCCTTGCCACGCAACCATTGTGACAGGGAAATTTCCCAAGAATCACGGCGTGATCAACAACACGCTGATACAACCAGGAAAGGAATCGCCTGATTGGTATTGGCACCGCCGCAATATAAAGGGAACCACGCTTTATGACGAAGCAAAAAAGGCAGGGAAGAAGACCGCTGCATTATTATGGCCGGTGACTGCGAAGGCGGATATTGACTACAACATGCCTGAGATTTTTGCCAACCGTCCATGGCACAATCAAATTGCCGTATCCCTGTTGAATGGATCACCAGCTTTTCAGCTCGATATGAATCGAAGATTCGGCCATATCCGCAAAGGTCTGAATCAGCCTGAGCTGGATGATTTTGTCCTTGAATCGACTGTGCAGACCATAAAGGATAAAAAACCTGAACTTTTGCTTGTCCATTTTACAGACTTGGATACTCAGAGACATTACCACGGATTTGACTCCAATGAAGCGAAAGATGCAATCAAAAGGCATGATATCCGTTTAGGCAGGATTATCAGCGCGTTGAAAGAGAGTCAATTATACGATGATACCATTCTTGTTTTGCTCGGCGACCACAGTGCGCTCGATGAATCAAAGGTCATCAAGCCGAATGTTTTTTTGAAAGGAACGCAAATGATCAAGATCGATAAAAATAATCATATTGAAGCATGGGAGGTATATTGCAAAAGCTGTGATGGTTCGGCATATATTTATGTCAAGGATCATCGAACAGATGTCATAACCTCATTGAAATCTAAACTCGATCTATTGGTGCAGGATGAAAATAATGGGATTGATAAGGTGTATACCGGTGCTGAAGCAAGTAAGTTGGGGGCTGACCCTGCTTGTCATTTCATGCTCGAAGCAAGGAAAGGATATTATTTTTCAGAGTCGCACCATGGGAATTTCATAGAAGAAATAAAAAAAGAGGATGTGATGGCAAGAAAATATACGCTGGCATGCCATGGCTACTCACCGAAAAAAGAAGGTTATGCAACGGTTTTTATGGCAAAAGGGAAAGGCATCCGTCCAGATACGGCGATCCCTTCCATGCATTTGGTGGACGAAGGACCGACATTGGCGCATATTCTTGGCCTTGACCTTGGAAAAACGGATGGACGCATAATAGAGGAACTTTTTTCTGGACCTATTAATCCTGAGCGCATGGGAGGGAAAATTCAATGAAGATTTTTTCAAAAGAAGAGAATAGCTGGGTCTTATATGATTGGGCGAATTCTGCATATACAATCGTCATCACTACAGCTGTATTTCCTTTATTCTATAAAGCATCCGCCGAAGCAGCAGGAGTGAGTCCCTCAAATTCAACGGCTTATTTAGGCTATACAATTGCCATTGCTACTTTTATTTTGGCCATGCTTGGTCCGATCCTTGGAACGATAGCTGACTATCAGGGATTTAAAAAACGTTTTTTTACAGTATTCTTCTTTATTGGGATTGCATCTACTGCTTGTCTAGCTTTTATCCCTACAAACCATTGGCTTTTGCTGCTAGGAGCATATACTCTTTCCACGATTGGAGCTTCCGGATCCATCGTTTTTTATGATGCATTTTTAGTCGATGTGACAACGGAAGATAGGATGAATCGGATTTCCGCCCGCGGCTTCGGGATGGGCTATATCGGCAGTACAATCCCTTTCATCATTGGCATCGCCATAATCATTTTGGCAAAGTCGGGTGCCATTCCGATTTCTACGACATTGGCCAGCCAAATTACTTTTATGATTACAGCGATTTGGTGGGGATTGTTTACGATCCCGATGATCAAAAATGTCCATCAGCGTCATTTTATCGAACGTGAACAGAACCCGGTAGCGAAAAGCTTTAAAAGGTTGGGAAAAACATTTAAGGAAATTAAGCAATTTCGAGGATTGTTCTTGTTTCTTCTTGCTTACTTCTTTTACATCGATGGAGTAGGGACCGTTATTTCCATGTCAACTGCCTATGGCACCGATTTAGGGATCAGTTCAACCAACCTGCTGATCATATTGTTCGCAACTCAGGTAGTGGCAGCACCATTTGCCTTTCTATATGGAAGGTTGGCAGATAAATTCTCTACTAAAACCATGCTTTATGCAGGCATTGTTGTCTATATGATTGTTTGTACGTATGCGTACTTTTTAAAAACGACGTTGGACTTTTGGATATTGGCGATGCTCGTAGCCACTTCCCAAGGAGGCATTCAATCGTTGAGCAGGTCTTACTTTGCCAGGCTTGTGCCTAAAGAAAATGCAAATGAATTTTTCGGGTTTTACAATATTTTCGGGAAGTTTGCCTCCATCATGGGTCCATTGCTGGTCGGGGTGACTGCCCAGCTGACAGGGAAATCCAGCAGCGGTGTTTTCAGTTTACTGATCTTATTCATCATCGGGATGTTCTTTTTAAGCAAAGTGCCGAAGCCTCAAACGGAGGTCCCGGCTGTCGATGAGGTGAAAACGGTATAATGAAAGAAGGAAAGCGCTCATTCAGCGCTTTCCTTCTTTTTCTTTTTGAATAACTTAAAAAGTGAGACATGATTGTATTTGTAGTAATATTCCCCCGCAATATACAAGTGGCGATTTGATACGTTCTGCACCTTAATAACTTCATTCATCTTTATTTCCCTCTCCACCTTTGTACCTCCTTTAAAATCAAGTCATATTTCATGGATATTCAGTCAAAGAATGACTATGCCATTATCAAATCAAATAATTCCATCAGATAAAGGATTCATTCACTTATTGTCGAATATCTGACATGAACAGTGATGAAAAAGAATAAAGTAGATATCGGTGAAAAAGACATGAATGTTCGGAGGGATGGATGATGCATGAGGAAGAAGCGATTATTCAAGTTAAACATTTAGTCAAGAAGTATGGAGCTTTTACGGCTGTTAAGGGAATCGATTTCAATGTACATAAAGGGGAAGTATTCGGAGTCCTGGGTCCGAATGGAGCAGGGAAGACGACAACACTGGAAATGCTTGTCGGTCTGCGAAAACCTGATGAAGGGACTGGAATCATCGGGGGATTCGATATCTCCCGCGACATCAAAAAAGTTAAAGAAGTCATCGGGGTACAGCTGCAATCGACGACATTGTTTGAATTGTTGACGGTTGAAGAAATTCTGCAGCTTTATGGAAGCTTTTATCGGAAACAAGTTGATATATTAACCTTGATCGATGATATGATCCTCTCCGATAAAAGGAAAAGCCGCATCAAAAGCTTATCTGGCGGCCAGAAGCAGAGGCTTGCCATCGCATTGGCCCTTATCCATGACCCGTTGATCATCTTTTTGGATGAACCGACAACGGGGCTTGATCCCCAAGCGAGGAGGACATTATGGGATATCATTCTTAAATTGAAGGAAAGCGGCAAGACCATAGTTTTAACGACACATTATATGGATGAAGCACACGTGCTTTGCGATCGGATTGCCATTATGGATCAAGGGAATTTAATTGCACTGGACACACCATCACAACTTGTTAAAAGCTTACAATCAGACAGCGCCGTTGAATTTCGTTTTCAGCATGAATCGGATGAAATGGACATGACGAAGGTAGAAGGAGTAAAGCAAGTCGGAAGGGAAAAGGATGCATATGTACTGTATACAGATGATTTGCAAGCTACGTTGACAAGTTTGATTGGAGAGGCATCAGAAAAACAGCTTAAATTGACTGATTTGAAAACGAGAACGGCGACTTTGGAGGACGTCTTTATCCATATGACAGGAAGGAGTTTGCGAGAGGAATGAGAGCATACTGGCAATTGACATTATCACAGCTGCGTATTTTCATGCGAAATCGGCAAGTACTCTTTTGGTCGCTTGCTTTTCCTATATTCTTAATGGTCATGCTTGGGTCTTTTTTAAGTAATGGCAATGGGATTACACTTACAGTGGGTATGATTGATCAGGATCATTCCAGCCAATCTAAACAATTATCTGCCATATTAAAGAAAAATGAAGCGATCGATTTACAAAAGGAAAGCAAAAAGAGTGATGCACTAAACCAGTTGAAAAAGGGTGATTTACAGCTTGTCGTGGTGATTCCAGAAGGCTATGGCAATAAAATAGCCAGTACATCCGGAGAGGAAAAACCTTTTTCCCTTCCAATCTATTATAATGAGACAGATATGACAGCATCACAAGTGGGGCTGCAGTTGGTGAATGGAACGGTCGATGCCATCAGCAAAAAAGTTGAGGCTTATAAACCGGTTGTCGTTACGGATGCAAAAGGTGTTGAAACGTTGAATCTTAACTACATCGACTTCCTTGTTCCCGGCATCGTGGCAATGATGATCATGAGCAATAATATGAACGGCGTCGCTGGACAAATCGCCGCATGGAGGGAGCGTGGAATTTTAAGAAGGATGCAGGGAACCACCCTTAAAGCTTCTACTTTCATTGCTGCTCAGATCACTGCGAGACTTGTATTGAATGGGCTTCAAGCATTGATTGTGCTCGGTGTGGCACATATCATTTTCGGTATTGAAGTAAGAGGTTCATGGCTGACATTGATCAGCTTCGTAATCCTGGGGACGTTAGCCTTCATGGCGATCGGCTTTATCATCGCTGGAATTGCGAAAACACCTGAAAGTGCTGCTCCCATTGCCGGATTCCTCTCGTTTCCGATGCTGTTTCTTGGTGGTGTGTTCTTTCCTATCAAAAATATGCCTGACTTCATCCAGCCGTTTGTCAATGTACTGCCGATTGCCCATTTAAGCCACGCCTTGCGTGAAACCATGAATGTCGGAGCATCATTTCTAAGTTTGGGGACAGAGGCGCTGATACTCGGAGGATGGCTGATAGGAGCCTTTATTATTGCAAGCTACACATTTAAATGGGAATAAATTGAAGGGGAGAGAGAAGTGATGAACCAACAAAATTATGAAAATCATACAAGGATGCATCCGCTTTACCATTATGTTTTATCTCTGCTGCTAATTGGGACGCTGATCATTTCAATCGTTCAGCTTGTACGTTCGATCAGCAGCCAAATGAACGTTTTGATGTCAGTCGTTATCTTATTAATGGCGATCATTTTGACGATTATTGTGGTTCTAGTGAGAATTTATCCATTGAAAGCACAGGACAGGGCAATTCGGGCAGAAGAAAATCTCCGGCATTATGTTCTGACTGGGGAATTGTTGAATGGAAGACTGACGATGGGGCAAATAGTCGCTTTGAGATTTGCAGATGACAAAGAATTTCCACAGCTAAGCAAAAGGGCAGCGGAGCAATCATTGAGCTCGAAAGAAATCAAAAAAGAGATCCGTCAATGGCGGGCTGATCATGATCGAATATAACAAGAGGCTGTGACAAAAGTAGAAAACCCGAACTATAAACCGAGATCTTTCCTTAGAATTCGGATTCGTTCGGGTTTTTCATGTTAAAGCGTGTTTGTTGTTATTAGCATATTCTAGGTGTTGATTGGAGTGCAAGACGAAGACTCCGCCCGCCCCGCGGAAAGAGAAGTCTTGCACGGAAATCACCAGCGGTATAGTGACGGATGCTTAATCCCCATATTGTTTGCCTTTAAAGTGAAGTGATTTAGTTTTGTCCCAGCCTTTTTTGGTTTCAGATCGACAATACATTCTCTAATTGCTTTATTGTACTCCTTAGTGCCCTTTCCTTCGCTAAATAAGACAAAAGCGATTTAAGCAGCGCAATGTTCGGTTTGGTTCTGCCCAGTTCAGCAGAAATCAAAGACGTAATTTCATTTAGTTCCGAACGTTCCATATTTCCCGTTGGCAACTCCGTGATCATTAAAGAAATATGCTTAAGCAATGATTTCATTACTTCCTCTTTATCTTTATTTTGAAGAGACATCCCCCACTGATAAAAATGTTCAAGTGATTCATTTTTGATGAGCGGTTGAGTTTCTTTTTCAATGAAATGCTGGGCTAACAGGTCTACTTTGTCCACTATGAATTCAGCAGTATCTTCAATGGACAATGGTTGATTTTCATCCAATATCCAAAATAAATATTCCCGAAGCATAGCCTTATAAAGGATCACAAGATCGCTGAGGTGATTTTCGATTGCATCTCCGTAAACATTCATCAGGCATTCCCTGTGCCAATTCATGAACCTAGCTCTTGTCTTCATCCGAAGCGGAACAAACTTTGGGTTCTGTTCTATTGGAATCTCTTGATAGTCGATGAATATGTATTTGTTTTCAAGGAAAAATTGAAATCTAAAAATAATTTGTCTTGTAAAACGTTCCTTTGCAGGTAGGTCTTGAATTCCCACCACTTCTTCAACTTCTTCGAAAAAACGATTTTGTGATCGTTCAAACACTTCATTAAATAATTCTTCTTTCGAAGGGAAGTGTTTATACACTGAACCTTTGGCAATCCCGCAATCATCGGCAATATCCTGGATAGAAGTGGAGGGGAAGCCTCTTTTGGCAAAAAGATAGTTGGCAGAACGGAGGATTTGTTCTTTTGTGACACTCACGATACTTCATCTCCTCTTGACATGTCATGACTAATGGTACAAAATATTAAACATTGAGTCAATAATGACCATTAGTTCAAAAAAATATACTAAAAGTTTGTAAATGGAAAGAAGGATTTTGGAATGGAAGAAACAAAATCAGGCAATCGTTCGTTTTGGCTGATCATTTTAGCCATTTTCTTTGGTAATTTCATGGCTATATTAAGTACGACTACGATCAATGTCGCTTTCCCGGTGTTTATGGAAGATTTCCATGCAAAATTAAGTGCGGTTCAATGGATGATGGCCGGATTTATGCTGGCAACCGGTGTAATAGCACCGACAGTAGGATTTCTAGGGGATTATCTAAGCTTTAAACGGCTGTATATTATTGCTTTATCTGGTTTTACATTATTTTCAGTGTTATGTTCGATTGCGTGGAATATTGAGTCGCTCATTACATTTCGGATTATGCAAGGTGTCTGCAGTGGTATCATCATGCCGACGACAATGACGATGATATATCAATTGATTGAAAAAGAGAAACAGGCTTTTGCCATGAGCTTATGGAGTTTATCTGCAATGCTGGCTCCCGCATTTGGACCAACGTTGGGAGGCTGGATGACGGAGTATTTTGGCTGGGAATCGCTTTTTCTAATCAATCTTCCAATCGGGATCATTGCCATTTTTGTTGCCTCAATCTGCATCCCTTATTATAGAATGAATAAAATCACTGTCTTTGATGCTAGTGGCTTTATCACCGTCATCATAAGCAGTTCTTCACTTCTCCTCGCTTTCAGTGAAGGAAATGAATGGGGATGGACATCTGTCAAGACTCTGAGCTTTATTGGGTTGGGATTATTGTCTTTGATCATTTTCATAAGAAGGGAATTGACTGCGAGGCATCCGTTATTAAATATAAGAGTTTTCAAATTTAATAGATTTACGTTTAGTTTGATCATCAACTGTATTATTACTGCCTCCTTATATTCGGGAGTATTCCTGATCCCGATCTTTATGCAGAATATTCAGCATGCCACTGCGTTGGATACCGCGCTTGTTTTACTGCCTGGATCGGTCGTAATGGCTGTATCCACGCCGATCATCGGTAAGCTTTATGATAAAACGGGTCCATTCTGGCTGATTTTATGCGGTATTCTTTTAGTGGGCTTTTCTACGTTTGAGTTGAGTCATCTCCAAATGTCAAGTTCAAGGATGTATGTTACATCATGGCTGACGCTTCGCTATATTGGGATTGCATTCGCGTTCATGCCTGTCACAAATGCTGGAATGTCGGCAATCCCGAGGGAAAATGCCGGTCATGGTTCATCGGTGACAAACTGGATCCGCCAGGCAACGGGCGCATTGTCAATTGGAATTTTCAGCTCCATCCTTGCTGCAAAAACAATCCAACATGCCAAGGATATGAGAGGCGATATGACTGCGATTAAGGAACATGCGATGGCGATGGCAGTGGATGATGTTTTCTTGATTGCTTCAATGATCTGTGCAATCGGCATTCCACTTACTTTCCTTTTAAGAAGCAAGAAAAATAGCAGCAGCATCCAAATGAACAGCGATGGGAATTCAAGTAAATAATTATTAATCAAAAAGTTTCATAGAATTTAGTTGAATTGGGAAGAGGTTCACCATTCTTGTGGTGCCTCTTTTTTATATTTTTTGAGAGGAATTTATAAATATATAAGGCAATCCATTAATTCACCTGATAAAAAAGGGTTTTTACTAAAAAAACAGAAATAAACAATTATAAACATTTTCGGAAATCGAGTGGGGTGAGTCGATGTTATCGGTTGAGCGTCATGAAATGATATTAGAATACCTACATAAAGAACAAATTGTAAAGGTTGCAGAACTAAGTCAGCTGCTTAATGTAACGGAAAAAACCATCCGGTCGGACTTAATCGTATAGGAACAATCCGGGGCACTGAAACGGATTCATGGAGGCGCAGTCCCTTCAGAAGGCAGTGGGAAGATGCCAATCATGGAGAGACAAGGGAAATTCATGGATGAGAAAAGAGCGATTGCCAAAATGGCTGTCTCTATGATCGAGGAAGAATCGACCATCCTCCTTGATGGAGGCAGCACCATCGCTCAAATGGCTGAATTATTAGGTGATTTTCCAGTAACGGCAATCACGAATGATTTAAAGATTGCCAACATACTGTTGAACAAAGAACGTATCCAGGTGATCGTTCTTGGCGGCTCACAAATCGGAACTACCACCTCTCTTTTTGGACCGCTATTATTAGATTCCTTGCAGCGGTATCGCGTTCAACATCTTTTCCTTGGAACGACAGGGATAGATCCGAATCATGGACTGTCCGTTTTCAACAGCTTGCAGGCGGAATATAAAAGGCAGATCATCCCCCTGGCTGATCAAGTGATATTATTGGCAGACCATACGAAGTTTGGGGAAACGGCACTGATCCGTTTTGGCCACATTAGCGACGTGGATACCATCATTTCTGATTCGAAGCTTCTAGAGTATTTTCGAGACAAATTGAAAAAGCAAAACAAAAGAGTGCTGATTGCACCTTGACCTTTTAATGCAGCCTAATCAAAGGCTGTATTTTTTTTATAATGAGAAAACTATTAGTCTACCAGCAATCACAGAATGACCTCTCAAAATAGAACTATAGGTAAAAAGAACCTTTTTAGACATTTACGCGTACTAAAAGGAAATGAACGAACATAAATATACAAATAGGATAAATGTATAACAAAAAATGAAAGCGTTATCAAAAATTTCTTGTTTCCTGTCACGTAAAATGTGGAGGAATAAGAAAGAGGAGGAGCTATGAAACGGGTTTGGATTGTCCTAATTTGTATTTGTACTTTATGCTCGTTCATTCCCATTCGCGGACATGCAGAAAGTACTGGTGTGAGTGGCAGCCAGTCTGATGAAATGGTGATCAGCGATTTTGAATCGTTAAATGGATGGAGGGGATTGTCGCAGGAAACCGATATTGTAAAGGAAGGAGTCCAGGCAGGATACTGGGATGTGTATGATGATGCAACCGATACCTACAAGAACGCAGTCGATGATTATAGCATCCCGCATGATTGGAGTAATTATGAAGCGGTCAGTGTTTGGGTCTATTCGAAGAAAGCGACGAATGACAAGGTTTATATCGTATTAGGGTCGCAAGCTTCTGAGGCGAACAACGGATATTATCTAGCATCATTCCAGCTCGATTGGACGGGATGGAAGGAAATCAGCATTCCGTTTTATATGTTTAAAGCGGCAAATTCCCCTGCAGGATTTTCAAAAATCGATTTTATCAAATTCCACACTTCCTGGCTTCACGAAACGCCGAGTAAAGAAACAGAGATGATTTTGGATTCCCTATCAATTAAAAAGCTTTCAAAGCTTGCTGTCCTTCCGGTTGACGACTTTGAAGATCCCGGTAAATGGACATCGTTAACTGCAAGTACAGAGCATGTGAAGTCCGGGACCTACTCAGGGAAATGGGAGGGAATCGATAAGAAAAAAGTCGTCCAATCGAAATCCATCCCTTCGGATTGGAGCAAGTATGATTATTTGAGTGTTTGGGTTTATTCGGAAAAAGCTACTGGAACGTCCATTTATATCATCTTGAATTCGGATAATCCTGCTACAGAAGGATTGGATTATTATTTGGCCAGCTTCAATGTCGACTGGGTGGGCTGGAAGCAAATCAAAATCCCTCGATCGAGTTTTGCACCATCGAGGCAGCCATTGGGCTGGGACCATATATCTGATATGAAGTTCCATTCTCAATGGTATGCAGACCAAATGCCAGATCCTTCTACTGTCTTGTATTTTGACCATTTGATGCTGATCAGGGAACTCTTCCAAATTACCCCGAACCAGATTGATAAGAAAGCTGTTGCCGGCATGGATCTTTCCTATAAAGTCAAGATCACAAATAAAGGGGATGAACAGGATCAATTCAATGTGGACATTCCGGATGAATTTCAGACTTTTGTTCATGCATCCCCTGAGTCAGGAGACTTGCAGCCGAATGAATCCAAATGGATCACATTTTCAGTAAACATAGGGGAAGAGGCTGCGGCAGGTACAAAACAAACGATGGATATCCCGATTCGATCACAGCTTCAAAATGAATCCGATTTTAACGTAAAGCTCTCCTATGAAGTCGCTCAATGGGCGCCTTCCGGAGTAGCTCACCCGAAATCGTTCATCAATCAAGATCAACTGGATAGGGCAAAAGCTCGAATCACCAGCGAGGATTGGGCTAAAACCTATTGGAACAAGCTGAAATCCGAAGCAGATGAATGGGTCTCCGCAGACACAAAAGTGCTGACCGACAGCGGTGGACATGGAATGTGGTTCCTGTGTGATGACGGGGAACGTCTGCAATATGATTCGAACAGTCCACATGAGCACTACTGTCCTTCAGAGGATAAATATTACACAGGTGAAACTTATGATGCCGGCTGGCGTTATTATCGCCATAATGAGATCGTTCACGGATTGAAGGTTTTGGCGACTGCCTATGCTTTAAGCGGTGATACTGAATATGCCGAAGCCGCTGCAGGAATCCTTGATCAATATGCAGACATTTACCCGAACTGGGAAAAGCAGACCCGAGGGGGGAAAATGTATTGGCAGTCATTGGATGAGTCGGTCAGCATGGTGGATATGAGCTATTCCTATGACCTCATTTATAACAGCGGAATTTTATCCGATCAGGAAAAAGCGAATATTGAATTGAACTTGCTAAGGGCATCGGCTGAGAACATCAGTCAAAACGATATGGACCGGTCTAATTGGCAAGCATGGCACAATGCCGCAATCGGAATGGTCGGTTTTGTCCTCGGCGACAGGGGATTGATGGAATCAGCGATAAACGGGAACCATGGCTTTTACTATCAAATGAAAAACAGTGTATTGGACGATGGCTTTTGGTGGGAGGGCTCGATTGCCTACCATATGTATACCCTTAGAGCGCTAAATTACCTTATCGAAGGTGCTGAAAATTGGGGATACGATCTATATGCCGATCCAAACGTAAAAAAAATGTTCGATGTTCCAATCGAATATGCCTATCCGAATCTGCAACTCCCGTTCAATAACGACGGAGGCGGCTACGGAAGTTCATTGCTGGATCCTGTTTCCACCAGAGGGGATTATGAATATGAGGGTGCTTTCGCCTATTACAAAGATCCACTTTATGATTGGGTTCTCCAACAGCGCTACAGGAATGTCCCAAGGGAAGGGGATTATGCCCTCTTTCATGGTGCCGATGACTTGGGGGAACCAGTGAATACCTCGATTCCCAGCCATAACTTTGAAAATGCAGGAATGGGCATTTTGAGGGCTGGTACCTATCCAGAACAAAACTATGTATTGATGGACTATGGACCTTATGGTGGATCACACGGACACGCAGATAAGCTGCACATTGATCTATTTGGGAAGGACACTGTACTGGCGCCTGACTTTGGCACCCCGTCCTATGGAAATTCCCTTTATCAGGATTGGTATAAACAGACGATCAGCCATAATACCGTGGCAGTGGATGGGAAATCACAGGCGGAAGTTGCAGGGGAACTGACTAATTTCATCGACCTTCCACATTTTAAAATGATGAGTGCAGCTGCCGACAATGCATATCCAGGAGTGCAGTATGAGCGGACGATTTGGGTAGATCCAAATTATACGGTGGACTGGTTCAAATTATCTGACCCTGATAATAGCCACCAATATGATTGGGCCATACATCCCCTCGGAAGCTTACAATCAGATTTAGTGCTTCAAGACCGCAGTGATTCAATCGGCGATGCGAATGGCTATCAGCACATTTCAAATGTTCAAACTGCAGGTGAACTAGATCAATGGGAAGGATCATGGGATCAAAAAGGAAAAGAGCTGCAGGCCATATCCCTTCCTTTTGGTCAAAGGGAAGTCATGAAAGGAGATGCTCCGGGACCTGCAGATGACCCAAATAAGAATGTCTCTATGGTCATACAGCGGGAGCAGGCGAATGATGCTCAATTCGTTACGGTGTTTCACCCATATAATGAAGAAGCCCCATCCATTCAAGCGCAAAAAGAAGATGACAATACGATTAAAATCGATGGAAATGAACAAAGCGACCACTTATATTTCAATTCACAGGCAAACGAGGGAGCGCTATGGAGTGCAAAGGTGACCACCAGTAAAGACGAGGCTGTGTCATTTAAAGAAATTCAGAGTTCTATTAATGGTCAAACATTGGAGATCCACCTTGGCACCCATGACCAATTATGGGAAAACGCCGTCTTCGTTTTCAAATCAGGCGATGTCAAAAAAGTAAAAGTGAATGGAGCAGATGTTTCCTACGAAAAAATCGGCAATCAAATCATTGTCAGCTCCGATGCAATCCAAACGATCAGCCGCGATATTGGAAAGCCCATCGACAATAATTGGGTGTTGAATGGGGGAGAGGGATCTCTTATCGCAGCAGGGAATGTGCACAATCCGATCGAAATCCAGATCAACAATCAAAAACAGCTGATTCCGCCAAATAAAGGTGCATCAAAAGTGGATCTTTCACCATTTCTTGTTGAAGGGGAAAACCGCTTTTCATGGGAAGCCAAGGGGAAGCCGGATGAACAAATTACGATGATATTGACTTCCTGATACGGAAGATGCCAGTGGGTATTGACTCCGCTGGCTTTTTTATGGATGAATGGATTAAGATACTGTCATTTGGTGAGTTGGAGGAAACCGGGAATCAGAAAGAGGTTTGTGTGCCCTCTGGAGGCTGAATTGTTAAAACGGGCTTGAAAATGAATCTTGAGTTTCCCAGCATAGCATTTGTTTTGAACTTGCTTCACCTTACCAGTACTTTCTATTGACCCATAAACATAAATATCTCTAAGTGTGATAAACATCACAGAAACCCAGCCAGATTACAATTACAATTGAATCATAGGTATTATAATTTTAATTGTTTGGGAGATGAGTCAAATGTTTATTGGATTCCTTAAAGAAAACCAATATGCTGCCATGATTCTAACGTTATTTCGTCTGTATTTGGGTTATGAGTGGTTGAAATCAGGGTGGGGCAAGTTGACGGGTGGATTTGATGCAAAAGGGTTTTTACTTGGCGCCATCCAAAATTCCAGCGGTGAACATCCTGCCGTTCAAGGATGGTGGGCAAATTTCTTGCATGATTTTGCAGTGCCAAATGTAGGCTTATTTAATTTTCTTGTACCTTGGGGAGAATTCTTAGTCGGGTTGGCCCTCATACTTGGATTATTCACTACGTTTGCTGCATTAATGGCGACAGTGATGAATTTTGCCTTTATGTTTTCCGGCACGACCAGCACCAACCCACAAATGGTCCTTTTGGCAATCCTGATTCTGATAGCAGGAAGTAATGCCGGTACAATCGGCGCTGATCGCTATATCCTTCCTATATTCAAAAGCTGGATTCAGAAAAGAAAGAATCAAACTCTGCCGCATTCTCATTAATGCATGATTGGAAAAAGCCATTATAAAATATTTCATAAAGTTTCCTTCGACCCTTGTAGAATCAAGGGTCTTTTTGTATGGAACAAAATACGGTTATTTGCTTTTTGAACGTACTTGCATCCTCCCTTTCAAGTTTCGTCAGCAAACAGGATTAGGGTGAAAAAAATGTTGGAATTTACTAGTCTTGTCTTGCAACGTGATTCATATAGTTGTACTAGGACATTCTTATACAACTAGAAGGGAAGTGTAGCTATGCCGCAATTCACGAATTACATCGTCAATCAAGCACTAATCCTTATTCCTGTCTTATGGATCATCGGCAAAATTGTCAAGAAAACACCGAAAATCAAGGACTGGGTCATTCCCTATATCCTCCTGATAACAGGGGTCGTATTGGCAGGTTTCATTATGGGATTCAGTGTTCAATCATTCATACAAGGAGTGCTCGTCGCAGGTGCCTCGGTTTTTGGACATCAAATCGTCAAACAGACAATCGAAAAACAATGATGATGTAGGAAAGCATTACCGTCTGCCTTTGTCCGGCATTCTTTCCAAGGTCTCCTTTTTAAGCGATAATAAAAGGAGGTTTTTTCTATGAGGAGGAAGAGTATGCCGGTAAAAGAAGGTTTCATCGAAGTAACAGGCGGCCGCGTATGGTATCAGTCATATGATGGCCCAATAAATCAAACACCCGTCATCATATTGCACGGTGGTCCGGGTTCATCCTGCTATACGCTGCAAGTCCTGAAGGTGCTTGCAAAGGACCGCCCTGTCATCTTATACGACCAATTGGGGTGTGGAAGGTCGGATCGCCCTAAAGATGAGTCATTGTGGAACATCGACCGGTTTGTGATAGAGCTGAGGCAGATCATCTCGGCGCTTTCCTTGGATGAAGTATATATTCTTGGCCATTCATGGGGGACGACCTTGGCGGCTGCATACTTATTGAGCCATCCAAAGGGAGTGAAGAGCGTCATCTTTTCAAGTCCATGCTTGAGTGCACCACTTTGGGCAGAGGATCAGGAGCAGAACCGTGCTCAGCTTCCAGATGAGATTCAACGCGTCCTGGCTGACTGCGAAAGAAACGGGACTACTGATTCAACGGAATATAAAAACGCCACTGCTGAGTTCAATAAACGGTTTGTCTGCCGGCTGGATCCTTGGCCGGAATTATTAAAGGAAGCATCGTCCTACAAGAATCCCGAAGTCTACAACCTCATGTGGGGGCCTTCTGAATTTCATGTTACTGGAAATCTGAGAGATTTCGACTATACAGGTGAATTAAAGGATATTAAAATTCCTGCATTATTTACATGCGGCAGGTTTGATGAAGCAACACCAAAATCGACTGAATATTTCAGCAAGCTTACTCCAAATGGGAAATTCCATGTGTTTGAAAAAAGTGCACATATGCCATACCTTGAAGAACCGGAGGCTTATGCAAAGGTGATCGGAGAATTTTTGGCGCATGTAGATACGGATGGAAATGATTAATAATTCATATTGACTTTTTTATGCAGAATCGTCATAATATTAAAAAAATAAATGATCGTCAATGAGGGAATAGTAAGCAGAACTTGTCGTGAAAGAGAGCGAAATATATCAGCTGAAAGATTTCGCCGCGGAAAAGCCGCCGAACCTGCCTTCAGAGTCCTACTTAAATAGGCGCATCCCTGGCGTTAATAGGTAAAGCGGGATGTTTATTGACCTGACATCCAATTTAGGTGGTACCGCGGAAGCAAGCCCTTTCGTCCTGATTCATAGGACGAGAAGGCTTTTTTTTATATTTGGATTGTCCATTCAATTTTTTATCTTTAAAAGGCCACATCAGCGAGAAAAGAGCCGGAATCCAATATTTCAACGCGCTAAACATCTATTTACGCGTTAAAATCAGCAGTAAGATTGTAACAACAATTTTTACGAAAACAGCCTTATATTTTCATGAATGGGAGAAGAGTGGAATGGGGAAAATGCGAATTGTCGTTAAAATTGGAAGCAGTTCATTAACGAATGATCAGGGGGAGATCGATCAAGAGAAACTGACAGATCATGTATTGGCGCTTGCGTCCCTGAAAGGTGAGGGACATGATGTTCTGCTTGTTTCTTCTGGAGCGGTGGCAGCCGGTTTTAAACGGCTGGGGTATCCTTCCAGGCCGGTCACCTTGAAAGGGAAACAAGCAGCAGCTGCAGTCGGACAGGGACTGCTCATGCAATGCTATCATGAAAAATTCAATGAACATCACATCACTCCTGCGCAAATTTTATTGACAAGAAGTGATTTTTCAAACAGAAACCGATATAAAAATGCCTATGCAACCATGAATGAGTTATTGGATCGAAATATGCTGCCCGTCATCAATGAGAATGACTCCGTTGCAGTCGAGGAGCTGACCTTCGGGGATAATGATTTGCTTTCTGCACTTGTGAGCGGCCTCATTCATGCCGATATGCTGATCATCTTGACGGATATCAATGGGCTATATGATGCTGATCCCCGCAGCGATCCAAAAGCTTCACGCATAAATGAACTTGTGGCGATTTCAGAAGAGATGATGAAAGCGGCAGAAGGTGCAGGTACTAAGGTGGGAACAGGTGGAATGAAATCCAAGCTAAATGCTGCAAACATGGCGTTATCCTTAGGAATTCCGGTTTTCATCGGGAAAGGAGAAGGAAGCAGCAAGCTGACAGAAATTTTAGTCGGCAGTGGGGATGGGACTTATATTGGAAGAAAAGGTTTATCCACCATCAGCACTCATCGTCAGTGGATAGCTTTCCATTCAGAAGTTTCGGGTGAAATCCACATCGATCAAGGTGCAAAACAAGCACTGCTTTATAATGGGAAAAGTCTGTTGTCGGCAGGTGTCTCTTCTGTAGAGGGAATCTTCCAGCCAGGCGACGTCGTTGAAGTGTTCTGCGACGATGGCTTATTGGGAAAAGGGGAAGTTTCCTGTTCTTCCATGGAACTATCGAAAGCAATGAACAGTCTTCAACAACATAAAAATTCCACACTCGTCATCCATCGTAATAAATGGATAAAATTTTAGAAAAGGGGAGTTCATCGATGAATGAGGTTGAATTGAAAGGAAAAGCGGCAAAAGAAGCCAGCTATACAATGATGAATGCATCAACCCAGCAAAAAAATGAGGCACTTGAATTGATCGTGCGACAAATAATCGAAGATCAGAATGATATCCTGTTGGAAAATGAAAAAGATCTCTTAAAAGGAAAAGAAAAAGGTTTTAATGATTCCGTTTTAGACCGAATAATGCTGAATGAAAAACGGATTCTTGATATGTCGAATGCTATTCATCTTCTAACCGGACTACATGATCCATTAGGAGAGACTCTTGAAACCATTCAAAAAGAGAACGGATTAAGGATTAAGAAAAAAAGAGTACCCATCGGTGTGATCGGCATGATTTATGAAGCACGGCCAAACGTGACGGTGGATGCGGCGACTTTATCTTTGAAAACAGGAAATGCTGTCATTTTAAGGGGGAGCTCCTCCGCGAGCCACACCAACATTGCACTCATTCACAGCATTCATCGTGCACTCAAGAAAAGCTCCATTCCTGTTCATACGGTCCAGCTAATTGAAGACACAAGCAGGGAAACAGCGAAACAGCTTTTTCATCTCAAAGAGTACTTGGATGTTTTGATTCCGCGGGGAGGGAAAAATTTGATCGATACGGTCGTAAAGGAAGCAACAGTTCCTGTCATCGAAACCGGTGCAGGCAATTGCCACCTTTTCATCGATGAATCCGCACAGTGGGAAATGGCACGAAAAATTCTTATCAACGGCAAGACCCAGCGTCCATCGGTCTGCAATGCATTGGAATCAGTATTAATTCAGGAAAAGTGGATGAGAAAAAATGGAAGCAGGCTATTGCATGAACTGACTCAATCGGGGGTTAAAATATTTGGGGATAATAATGTATGCGAAACTTCTAAAGAGGCGATTCCTGCCACAGAAGAGGATTGGTCAACGGAGTACTTGGGCCTTGCAGTCAGTGTCAAAGTGGTCAAGGATGTGGAGGAAGCCATTCACCATATCAATCAGTATGGAACAAGACATTCAGAGGCAATCATCACAGAAAAAGATGAAAATGCGGATCTTTTTTTGACCAAAGTGGATGCAGCCGCGGTATACCATAATGCTTCTACCAGATTTACAGACGGATTTGAATATGGATATGGTGCCGAAATTGGAATAAGCACCCAAAAACTGCATGCAAGGGGACCTATGGGACTGACTGCACTCACGTCCAGTAAATATTTCATTTATGGGCAAGGGCAGATCCGAAATTAATCAACATCCTATTTACTTGTTTACTTGCCGAACAGCTTGTTTGCTCTTTGCATTTGCTCAGTGCTATGATTCTCATACAAATAATGAAGGGGACGATAAAAGTGGTTAAAGAAATCCTGCTGAATGAAAAGCGCATTGCAATTAAGGAATACGAAGAAAAACTAGTGAATGGTCTGAATGCCATTAACATCGTATTTGATGTAAGCAGCGATGATTATCATGACGTTGCCATCCTTCTTTATGAAGGCTATTTTCAAGTTGATGTCCCGCAAAACGGCCTTTCTTTTAATGGAACGATTCAACAATACTATACATCTGTTACGAATTTGTATGAAGAAAATCAAGTCGGCGAGTTCACTCTTTCCCTGCTTGAAGTAAAGGAATAGAAAATGAAGCTGAGTATTTTAGATCAAGCACCGGTTTCTTCAAATCAAACGGCTCATGATGCTTTGGTAGAAGCGATGAAACTGGCGCAGGCAGGTGAAAAATTAGGATACAGACGCTACTGGATTGCAGAGCATCACGACTTGGAGGGACTGGCATGCTCTGCACCAGAAGTGATGCTTGGTTATATCGGGGCACATACTCACCAGATCCGAATCGGAGCTGGTGCCGTTTTATTACCTTATTACAAGCCTTATAAAGTTGCTGAACAATATAATATGCTGGCAACTTTGTTTCCAGGTCGCATCGATGTGGGGATTGGCAGGGCACCAGGGGGATCGGCAGAAGCGACAAATGCCTTATCGGAAACTTTTTTAAAGAGTGTTTGGAACATGCCTAATGCAGTGGATGAGCTTGTAAGCTTCCTTCACGATGTGGGTATTTCTGCAAATGAACATGTAAAACTGTCGGCATCTCCCGTCCCAAATATTCCTGCAGTTCCTTGGCTTTTGGGTACAAGCAAAAAAAGTGCACAACTTGCAGCGGAAAAAGGCTTGGCTTATGCTTTTGGACACTTCATGAGCGATCAGGACGGACCCGCGATTGTCCAGAAATATCGGGAATCCTTTGAACCTCAACAGCAAGGTGATGGACCCAAGGTGGTCGCAACTGTCAGCGCCATCTGTGCCGAAACGACTGAACAAGCAGAGGACTTGGCATTAAGTTCACTCATTTGGGGGATTCAAAAAGGAAACGGACTTTCACCAAGGGGAGTACCATCCATCCAAGAAGCGAAGCTTTACGAACTAAATGAAAAGGAGCAAGAAGAACTCCTCAAAAGGAAAGAGAAAATGGTGATCGGCAATCCAAGCGAGATTAAGATGAAGCTTGAAGAGATCGAATCCATGTACCATGCGGATGAAATCATGATTGTGACAATCACCCATTTACCGGCTGACAAAATCCGTTCATATGAACTTATTGCGAACGCACTGATTCATAATGAATGATCTTGGAAAGGCACTTGGGATTTAAGCAAAAAAATAAGCTAATAGTTTAACTGTAAGCCAAAAGCCAGTTTGATGTTGAAAAAGTTGTGGATCATTCTGAAACGGAACCATATACCGACAATTGAATCTCCTGACCATTCTTTCAATCAATCTTTGCTTAAAAAAATACACCAATTTGAAAAAAGAGCTTGGAATCGCTCCAAGCTCTTTCTGCCTCACAAAGTTAGTTTTTCAACATTTACTCTTCCAGAAAAGAAGGTTGCACCGCCTCCCATATCTGCGATACGGTCCGGTGTCAATGCATTGACCAATTGTTTTGTCCCCGGAGCATCAGCCCAAAGTCCTTGGGAGACGACAACACCTTGCAGCACATTTTCACCAATGTTTGCCTTCAACACACATTCTCCACGTTCATTCCATATGCGGACCATTTCTCCGTCTTCAATGCCTGCATTCATCGCATCTTTTTGATTCATATGGAGTTTCGGGTGCTTTTTTTCCAATTCGACATGCTTATCGTTGTTGGAGAAGGTTGAATTTAAAAAATTATGATTTGGAGCAGGCACGAATAAGTATGGAAAATCACCATCATCGACCAGTGGGATATAAGTTGGAAGTGCGGGATAACCATCGTCCTCCATTTTCTTGGAACAAAGCTCTATTTTTCCGCTTGGAGTAGGCAGTTCTCCTGGAAAGAGCGGCTGCCGCTCGGCTTTGGCATATTGTTGGGCCGCTAATTTTTCAAAGTCAATCATCCTCATGGAGTCATTGCCGGGATTGTTAAGTGCCCCAGAAATCATTTCGGATTCCTTTTCACTGAAGACAGAATCTTCATATCCCATTGCCTCCGCAAGCAACCGAAAAACATCCACGTTCGATTTTGATTCCCCATATGCATCAATGACGGGCTGTTGGAGATGGATGTAGTGATGCCAATAAGATGTATAAAAATCCGTGTTTTCAAATGATGAAGTAGCCGGCAGGACGATATCTGCATATTTTGCTGTTTCTGTTAGGAACAAATCATGGACGACCACAAATAAGTCTTCGCGCTCCATCCCCCTTTGGATTTTATTACTTTCGGGTGCCACAACGACCGGGTTCGATCCATACACATACAAGGATTTAACGGGAGGTACAGACGTTAGCAGCGCCTCGCCAAGCAGGTTCATATTGATGACTCTTGTTCGTTTATATTTGAGCAGGTCCGGCCTCTGAAGGTATTCGCTGTTGAAAGCAAGAAAGCCGGAGTTTCCTTTTATGGCCCCGCCACCTTTATTCATCCATTGTCCAGTCAGAGCGGGAAGGCAGGAAATGGTCCTGATGCACATCCCACCGTTGTCGTGATGCTGGGGACCATTCCCGATCCGGATAAAGGTAGGGGAGGTTGTTCCATACAAACGGGAAAGTTCATAAATATCTTTTACCGGTACACCAGTAATTTGAGATACTGTGTCGGGGTCATACTGCTTGACGTGTTCACGCAGTTCCTCATGCCCGACTGTAAAATTCTCAAGGAATCTCTGATTGACCATGTTTTCCGCAAATAAGATATGCATGATGCCGAGGGCAAGTGCAGCATCTGTACCGGGTAATATCGGGATGAACCAATCAGCCATGCGTCCGGTTTGATTTTTGTGAACATCGATGACCACGATCTTTGCACCATTTTTTCTTGCTTTCTGTGCAAGCGTGACTTGATGCATATTCGTACTAACTGCATTGATTCCCCAAAAAAGAATCAACTTGGAATCGACCGTTTCCTCTGGATCCATTCCGAAGCTTCCGCCCATCGTATATTTATAGCCGACAGACCCGGCAGAATTACAGATGGTGCGATCTAAAAGGGATGCTCCCATGCGATGAAAGAATCGCCGGTCCATGCCCTCTGCACTTAAATTCCCCATATTGCCATAAAAACTATAAGGGAGTATACTTTCAGGGCCATTTTCATCGATGGTTTCCTTCCATTTTTTAGTAATGACCTTGATCGCTTCATCCCAGCTGATTCGTTCGAACGAACCTTCTCCTTTTGCTCCCGTCCTCTTCAATGGATATTTCAATCTTTTCTCATCATAGATGCGGTATGTCATATTACGGACCTTGTTGCAGATGCTGCCCTTTGTCACGGGATGATTGGGATCTCCTTCCACTTTGACGATTCTTCCATTTTCCTTATGAAGAAGCAATCCGCATTGATCGGGACAGTCAAGCGAACAAACGGAAGGGAAAACCCCATTCTTACGATCTAAAAAAGTGGTCATCTTAATTCTCCTTTAATTCATAGTTTGATATATCCGAAGTGAATGATGTACATATCATAAAATAGTTTGAAAAGTGTTGCAATGGGGAGAGGGGTAATTAGGGATGGGAGGAACGGACACTCTGTATAAAAAGAAGTATGCCCGTTCAATTGAGTGCTTTTTTGTTCAGAGAATCTTCACATAATAATTACGCGTCCGTGGACCATCAAATTCGCAGAAATAGATGCCTTGCCAAGTTCCCAGCAGCAGTCTCCCATCCGATATGATGATTTGCTGGGAGGATCCAACGGTGCTTGCTTTCATATGGGCAGCCGTATTTCCTTCCATATGCCGATCCAGCTCATGTTCCCATGGGTATATCTCGTCAAATCGGCGGATCATATCTCTTTTAACATCCGGGTCTGCGTTCTCGTTGATTGTGATACCTGCCGTTGTGTGTGGGCAATAAACCATGACTGCCCCGTCCTGTACACCGCTTTGTGAAACGATTCCCTGGACTTGATCGGTCACATCAATCATTTGATCGCGGCCGTTTGTGCGTAACGTCAATTTGTTTACCATGAGGAGGGCTCCCTTCTTTTATGTCTATAAAGAATCCTATCAATCATTTTATCAATACATAAATATTCAATCCATCACGTTAAACATATGGTAGAATTATGTAATAAAAAAGGAATGTTCTTAATCTTGTAGAGTGTCAACCAATGGAAAGAGGAAGGTATGCGATACTTGAAAAAGAAAGCAGTTCTATTATATCCACAATACAGCGAGTATGGGCTATCCGTTATCCATTTTAATGCAAGGTGGTAAGCCTATTGATTGGGATAGATAAATCCCCTGTTAGAGGTGAAGCAGGACTGGAAGCCATTATAGATGCAACATTGGGTGAAGTTGACTTGAACGAAATTGAAAGTCTCCTTCTGCCGTGGTGTATGGATATCTTTAAAATAAATAAGGAAAATCTCTACATAAATTTCATTCGAAAATTATCGGTTCTACATGAGATAAAGATTGCCAGTATTGCAAGTTCACCTTTTTATTGACTAATGCGGGTGTCTTTCAAAAAGAAAATTATGCAGATGAATTGGTTGTCAAGGACGGACGAATCATTACGGCCAGAGGGAGAGGTTTTATCCGCTTTGGTATTTGCTTTGAAAAGGCCATCAATCTTGAGTTCGACGAAAATTGGTATAAAGAATAGATGAAAGAGAATGGTTTTTAGTCAAAATAATCCGAACAATAATTCAAATTCTTTTTTTGGGAATTCCAATTTGTTCGGTTTTTTATAGGTTTTGTTAAAGCGTGTTTGTTGTTTTCAGCTTGTTCTAGCTGTTGATTGGAGTGGAAGATGGAGCCTCCGGCGGGATGAGCGGGACAGGTGAGATCCCGCAGCGAAGCGAGGGGGCCCCGCGGAAGTCTTGCACAGAAATCAACAGCGGTGTAATAACAGATCCTTAAAACATGGATTATACTGATATTGTTCGTCATTTAAGTGATGTGGATTAGTTATGTCCCATCCTCATTTTCCTTCAAGAAACTGAATAATTTGATTCTGGTGATGGCGGTCGTGGTCGATGAATTCTTTTATAATATAGATAAGGGAATATGGTTCACCAGTATGAGGGCAAGATGCCACCCCATTGGCATTGGTATGGCGGGTAAGAACCTCGACAGGCATATTCAACAGCTCTTTTGTCAGCAAGTCCCTCTTTTGAATGGTTTCCTTAATCAGTGACGTTTGAGATATTCCTGATTGAGCGTAATCAGACGCCATTTGATTGAATTCATTAAAATCGGGGAACGTCATGGCCATACCATCTTTGACTGCCGGAATAATTTCGGATAGCAGATAATTGTCCCAATTCATAATATGGGCGATGATTTCACTTGTAGTCCACTTTCCCTCTGAAATTGGAACACTCCATAGCTCTTTTTCAACTTTATTCAAATTAATCACCCAGCTTGTAAAGTTCTGAAACTCCTGAATGATCATCAGCGACTTCTTATCCATAGTACAACTCCTTTTTTCTAGATTATAACAGAAAATAGCCCGACAAGGAACATGTGTTCTACTTTTGTTTTAAAAAATTAGTATTAATTTTCCTTATTTTAAACAACCGGAAATGTTTGAATTTTGATACAATTCAGTTTGGGAGTATTGTTAAATTAATAAGGAAGGGAGTGTGTTTTCGGTGAAGGATAAAAATAAATGGAATCAGGTAGATGAATATTTCAGTTCCATGCTCCATGCAAACGATGAAGTGATGGAGGAGGTTTTAAAAGAGAATGCAGCTGCAAGCCTCCCACCGATCGATGTATCTCCTTTGCAAGGGAAGTTTCTGCACTTGCTGGCAAGATTGAAAGGGGCAAAAAAAATCCTTGAAATCGGGACGCTTGGTGGATACAGCACGATCTGGCTTGCTCGTGCCCTCCCGTCTGACGGCCGTCTTATTACGCTTGAGTATGAAAAAAAGCATGCGGACATTGCCAGACAGAACCTGAAAAGGGCTGGAGTGGAATCCAAAGTTGAGATCATGGTTGGACCTGCCATCGATTCCCTCCCGAAGCTGAAAGAAAAAGGGGAGATTGACTTCGATTTTGTCTTCATCGATGCCGATAAAGTAAACAACGCCAATTATCTTGCATGGGCATTGAAGGTCTGCCGCTCAGGGGCTGTCATCATAGGGGATAATGTGGTTCGCAATGGAAACGTAATCGATACAGCTACTTCAGATGAGAGTGTTCTTGGTTCACGCGAGTTCATTGATTTGCTTTCAAAAGAGGAAAGAATCGATTCAACTGCGATTCAAACAGTAGGGAGCAAAGGGTATGACGGATTTGTAATGGGAATTGTAAAGTGATTATTAAAAAAGCTGACAGGGTGCCCTGTTCAGCTTTTTATATAGGTAGTGTTTGTTGTCGAAACCAATCATTGGGAGAACAGAATTAATGAGGATAAATTTCATAAGAAAGTAGGATTTCCTTTCCGTTATCCCGAATATGGAATAAACACCCAATTTTTGAATGTGGATTTGGGTGAGGATTTGCGCAAATGGGGGTAGGGAAATTGAAGCAAATGATCAAGCAATATGAAATAGTAGAGTATCATCCCAAGTACGCGGCCGCTGTTGCCGAGATGTGGAACAACAGTCAGGACGGCTGGGGAGGCGGAAATACAATCCAGACAGAAGAGCAGGTATTAAAGCAAGAGGCGAATTCAACGAATCTGCATCTTTTTTTGGCGTTGGACGGTGAGAAGGTCGTCGGGTACTGCAGCTTAGGTGAATATCGGGAGGATGAGGGCGCCCTTTATATTCCACTGCTTAATGTACGTGGGGACTACCACGGGAAAAAGGTCGGGAAACTGCTTGTTTTGAAAGCGTTGGAACGTGCAATAGAAATGAAATGGCCGCGGCTCGATCTATATACATGGCCAGGCAACACGAAAGCAGTGCCGCTTTATAAAAAGTGCGGCTTTTTTTGGGAAGAGCGCGAAGATACAACCCATTTGATGAATTTCATGCCAAGCGTGCTCCATACAGAAGCTGTTAAGGAATTTTTTCAAGATGTAGACTGGTATTCTGCAAGTACAAGATTGATAGAGGTGAGCCCTGACGGAAAGAAGGAAAATGGATTTGATTACTACGAGTATTCCTGGAGCGACAATGGCCGCTGCTTGAAAATGGAGTTTGAGAGATCCGGAAGGGGTATTCGTGCAATCGAGACTGACGACTATAGGATCTCAGCCTCCATCGAACAATTTAAGCTCGTCTTTGGGTCAGAATATCAAATCCGGTATCACATCAAGAATAAGAGCGGACGTCCACTCGAAATTTCTTTTCTGGGGGAACATCATAAAAACATCCGATTCAACTTCGAAAGAGCCATTACTGTCAAGGATGATATCACCATTGATGCACCATTTTATCTAGATAAGATCGATGAGGACCAAAATTTATGGCGAACACATCCAACAGTCAATACAAAAGTGATGATAAATGGAAAGGCTGCTTTCTTCAAAATTGGGCTTATGCCGAAATTCCCAGCCAATATTGCTTGCAAGACAATTGAAAACCTTACATATTTGGGCAATAAGGGAACCATCTATGTTGATTTGGAAAATAATTTTGAAGAAGAAATTGAGTATTCATTTGTCATGCCTGAGAGTGAACTCATCGTCCTTGATGAACGAAAGTACTTCTTTAAGCTTGGACCAAAGTCAAAGTGTTCGATTCCTATCCGCTATACGTTAAAAAGGCATGGGTATTATTCGCATGAAGTGGAGATCACTGCAAAGAAATCAGATCAAACTTTGCTTGTTTTTTCGAAAAAAATCGGATTCGCCTTTAAAGGTATCGGCGCTAGGTTCGCAGGAGAAAATGAACATCGATATGAAGTATTTAATGGGCAATTTCAGATGTGGCTGGACAAATTTGATAATTGGCTGATACCTGGGAAGGAAGAAACGAAAGATCAAGCATCCATGTTCATGTATCCGAAGCTTGGCAAGCCGTTTTCCGAAGAATTTTCGAAAATACGGGCAGAACGAGTCCAATTCATGGAAGAAGGGAGCTGGATCGGCTTTCGAGCTACGTTTCAATCGAAGGCATTTCCTGACATAAAACTCCATAAGGTCGCCAAATTGTATAGTGAAGGTTTGGTCGAGCACCATTATGAAATCGAAAATACAAGTGAACATGAAACAGCGGAGGAAATCTGGCTGACGAATCCGATTTATCAGAATCTCGAGCGGGCAGTCATCCCATATGAGAATGACATGATCGAGATGAAGGATACGATAGGTTCTTTTCATGAGTATTGGAAAGGTGATTCTATTACGGAAAATTGGATTTTCTCCAGGATATCCGATGATTCCCCGAGAGGAATTTGCTGGTCACCGGCAGAGAACGTTCACTTCAGCAATTGGTATATATACTTTGAACATCGGATTGGAAGGATGGAGGCGAACGAAACTGTCGCCACAAACCCCGTCTATCTATCATTCGGGGCATTCCATGATTGGCATTCCTTCAGGGAGTTCGCCATGCAGCAAAGGCTCGAAAAAGAACCTCTCACTGAACATTTAGCGTTTAAACTGAATGGGGGCAATCCATTCATTGTGGGAGAAACAGTCGCAGCATCCGTAAAAGAGTATAAAGCTTCTTATCTAAATGGATCTATGAATATATCAGCTTGCGGGAAAGAACTGCTGCAAGAGAAGGTCTCCAAAGATGATCATATGAAAACGAAAGACTTACTCGTGGATGTGAGCTGTTCGGATCCAGTCGGGGTGATGTCGGCAAATATTAAGTATGATTCCGTTGAAACGGAAGCAAGATCCCTTTTCATCAAAAAAGGAAGTGCACCGATTAACTTCAAAACGGGAATGATGGAAGGGATCGAAACTTTCGTCTGTTCGAATGGACCGATAGAAATCACTGCTGCTCCAACATTTTATCCTAATCTTTTCTCATTGAAGGCGAATGGAAAGGAATGGTTGGATACATCCTTCCCTAGAGCAAAGTCAAAATCTTGGTGGAATCCATGGCCAGGAGGGATAGGCAGCGCATTGAGAGATATCAGTCCCAATTCCATCCTCAAAGAAAACGCTTATGCTGAGCGTGCGAAATTATTCGATTCAAAGGGGAATGAATGGGAAGGGTTGAAGCTTATCGTAAAGCTTAAGGAACATGAAAAGTACAGCGGGGTCGAATTTCATCAATACTTCCTCCTGCTTCCTGGTGTCCCGATCCTTTGCCATACGGCACAAATCATAAACCATTCGGGCCAACTCATCGATATGAAAAAATGGGGGACGAATTGTTTCCTTCTTTCTGGCGATGAAATGTATGAGCGCTGGGGTAATTTTCAAGGCATCGGCGGGGAATGGCAGAAGCTCCACGGCGGGAAAGGTGAGCAGGAAATGAGAGTCGGCCGCAGTGCACATTTCGGAACCACTGAACATACGGACATCCTTCAGGTCATTACCGATTTACAGGAAACAAAACTTGGATCATACATTAACAAAGAAGTTATGTTGATTGCCGGCACGACAAAATTAAATATCGAGAATAGGCATCATTCTTTCGCTTCCCCAATATTTTTCTTGATTAATGATGAAGTGATTGAGGATGATGCATTATCCAGTTTAAAGGCCATTCATTTCAATGAACTGCATTAATTTCAGCTGTAAAGGAGAATTACATGAAGATCATAGACGCCCATATGCACTTTTCAAATATTGAGAGCTTTAAAGAAACAGCAAAAAATCAGTCCATGCTTGATTACTCCTATGAGGGGATCATGAAAGAATACGAGGAATCGGATGTGGCTCTTGGCATCGGAATGGGGTTGACGGAAAAAGAAAACGCCGGATTTCCCGATCCTTTATCGCCAACCCCCATGGGACTGGATCTTGATGAAAGGATCCCTGACTCGGTCGTCTATTGTGCAGGAGTCAATCCTCACCATCTTGAAGCCCCTGATTTGGAGGCGCTAGAAAAAACACTGAATGATCCCAAAGTGGTCGGAATGAAAATCTACCTGGGCTATTATCGATTTTATGCCTATGATGAGATTTATCAACCTGTATATGAACTGGCTGCAAAATATTCGATGCCGGTCGTTTTTCATACTGGCGATACGTATTCGGAGCGGGGCCTTTTGAAATACTCCCATCCTTTAACGTTGGATGAAGTGGCTGTCCAGCATCGCAATGTGAACTTTGTTATGGCGCATTTCGGCGATCCATGGACGCTGGATGGAGCGGAAGTTGTATATAAAAACCGCAATATGTTTGCGGACCTATCCGGTTTGGTGGTCGGGAATGCAGAGGATATAAAGCGATACCATTCCTCACCTCGCTTTTTCAATCACCTGAAGCATGCGTTGACTTTTACGGATAATTATAAGAAATTTCTATTTGGCACCGACTGGCCCCTTGTTCCGGTTCAGCCGTATATTGAATTCGTGAAAGATATCATTCCTGAGGAATATCATGAAGATGTGTTTTATCATACTGCAGTAAAGGTTTTTCCTAAAATTAAAAGGTTTTTGTAAGAGAGAATGTCCCTGTCATATGACAGGGGTTTCTTTTATTTTTATGATAAGAAAGTCCAGTTTTTGGTGAAAGACACATTCTCAATATGAAATTTTCATAGTGTTATGATATGTTTTTCATATTAAAACATTGGAAAAAAACTATATCTTTTCCAAATCATTTAATAAGTATATAATTCTTCGAATGGAATACAAACAATTAACCCTTTTCACAAACGAGTGCCAACATAAAATGAGGTGTCATAAATGAATATGAGCAAATATAAAAATTTACTTTATGAAAAAATCAAAAGCCAATTATTGAACTGGTTTGAGTCAGAACCAGATAGGGACATCCCTAATGAGGAGGTTTACCGTTTTTTACACTCGATCAAAGGTACGTCAGGAACGATCGGAATGGTCGGTCTGCATCAAACAGCGGATAGATTGTTGGAAAAATCCAATGAGGATTCAGATAAATTGTGGAAACCTTCTGACCTAAGGGATTTTTTGTATGAATTGGTGAGGCTGAGTTATGAATACGAAAATTTTCAAACAGTCCTTGATTGTTCATCTATAAATAGAAAAGGTGATGTTCCATTGATCCAAGTGATCGATGATGATATCTCGATGGTAGTACTACTGAAGGATGCATTGGAAGAACAAGGGTGGATGGTGCTTGCCAATACAAACCCCACCATCGCCATTAATCAATATTATGATCTGCATCCAGACTGTTTGATAATTGATGTGAATCTTCCGATGAAAAATGGATTTCAGCTGTTGGAAGAAATACAGGGAAATCATCATAAACGCTTCATTCCTAAAATTATGATGAGCATCCAAAATGATCGTGAAACACGTATTGCTGCTTATAAATCAGGTGCGGATGATTTTCTTTCCAAACCGATCGACCTGGAAGAATTCATCGTACGTGTCGAAAGGCATCTCGAACGAAAGAAAATATTTGATCAATCGGTTCTGATTGATGAGCTCACACAAGTTTACAATAGAAGGCATCTTGCTTCAGTATTGGAAAGTTCACTTGATGAATTGAAACGGCAAGGTGGATATTTTTCCGTCGCGATCATTGATCTCGATCACTTTAAACAGGTCAATGATACTTATGGCCATTTGATGGGAGATCACGTTCTAGTGCATTTTGCACAATTCCTCAAGGAACGAGTCAGAAGTACTGATCATGTATTCCGATATGGAGGCGAAGAATTCGTTGTATTGTTTCCGGGGACTACAGGGGAAGAAACGAAGGCTATATTGGAAAGGATTTTGGCTGAATTTTCAAAAACCATAATATCAAAAAGCGAGATTGAGATCACGGCAACCTTTTCTGCAGGGGGTTATATGGTTTCGAACCATGAAACCTCAGCGAATACGATTATAGAATCAGCCGATCTTGCATTGTACAAGGCAAAAGAAAATGGCAGGGCCAGAGTCGAAATGGCATGCTCCCATGAAGTGATCGTGAATAAGAAACCCCTTTTCATTTCTGTCATCGATGATGATATCATCATTCGGACAATGCTCATGAAAATACTCCAGTCGATGGACATTGAAGGCGTCTCCTTCGATCTTGCCGCCTATGAGGATGGTTCTAAATTTTTTGATTCAGAAAGACATATTCAAATCGGACAGCATTTCCTCATATTAGATGGAATCATGCCTGTCATGGATGGAACAGAAGTACTTCAAAAAGTGAAATTGCTGCCAAATGCTAACCAATTTCAAGTACTCATGCTAACAGGAAGAAAAAATGAAAAAGACATTGCCAGGGCATTGAAGCTTGGAGCGGATGACTATGTTACAAAGCCCTTCAGTATGACAGAACTGCAGGCAAGAATACATCGATTGATTAAGAGGATGGTTTAATATGCTGCAAAGTGGAATTTTCGCAGTTGTCATGGCTGCAGTTGTGATTTTAGCCATTTTATCTGTTCTTCTTCTATATTTAATCATCCGAAAATATATGGAAAATAAAACCATGCGAAAAATAGAAATTGAAAAAGATAGAATGAATCCACTCCTCTACACTTATATTTCTGAAGGGAACATCACCAGGGAATTATCGACTGAATCTTTGGTGAAAAAGCGGGCGATTGAAAATCTATTAAGAAAGTATTCAGAAATCCTTGTTGATGTGCAAGCCAAACTGCGGATAGAGGAAATGGCTCAATGCCACCTTTCCACATATTACGTTAAAGAATTGAATAGCCGGCAATGGAGTAAGCGGATGAATGCCTTATACCATATTGAGGATTTCAAATTAACATCACTCCAACAACCGGTCATGCATTGTTTACAAAAAAACAATGCAGCAAAAGAAGAAAAATTTGTTTGCCTCCGAATTTTAGCAGCATTCCAGATGAATGGTATCCACGATATGCTGACGAATGAATATACGAATCTATCTGACTTTGAATATCGCAGCATTTTAATGAAACTGAACGAAAATCATTTTGAATTTTTTATTGCAGGTTTCCATCGAATGGACGCCAACCTCCAGTACGCTGTCTTGGAAGTGATGGGCGTGAAAAAAGAAATTAATTATGTTCCTTTTCTCGAATCCGTCTTTCAGGCGAATAAAGGTGAGCTTCGATTAAGGGCTTTAAAGGCGTTGGCGTCGATTGGATACGTCAAGGATCCAGATAAATACTCATTTTTGTCTAGGTCGGAGTCCTGGCAAGAAAGAATGATGGCGGCGAAACTCTTTGGGGTCGTCAAGGAAGAGTCTTTCTTAACAGCCTTGAAAGACTTATTGCATGATCGGTCCTGGTATGTAAGGTCGCAGGCAGGCCAAGCAATGACTCTTATCCCAAAAGGATATCAGCTGCTGCATCAAATTCTTGAAAACTCGGAGGATCCTTTTGCCCGTGACATGGCGTGGGAATGGATCAATAAAGGAGAATCATAATGCTTGAACATCTATGGTCAAATACAGTGCTTTTCTTCGGATGGTTCATTGCTGTTTATATGGTCATTGTCATCTGCTTCTACTCGACAATTTTATTCATTTCGGTCATCCAACTCAGGCGTGAATACAAGCTGGACCGTGAACAAAGCTATGAAGAATATACAAATGAGATGTTTACGAGACCGGTCTCGATCCTTGTCCCTGCCTATAATGAAGAAGCAGGAATCATTCAAAGCGTGCGCTCATTGCTAAGCATCAATTATCCTTCTTTTGAGATCATCGTCATCAATGATGGATCGAAGGATAATACCTCACAGAAAATGATTGATCAATATGAGATGGCTGAGGTGCAAAAGGTTGTTCGAAAACAGATTGAAGCCAATCCAATAAAAAGGATCTATCAGTCTAAAACGCTGCCAAATTTATTTTTGATCGAGAAGGAAAATGGAGGTAAGGCGGATGCCTTGAATGTTGGATTGAATTTCTCCCACTTTCCTTATGTATGTTCACTGGATGGTGATTCAGTGTTGGAAAGGGATGCTTTCCTGAAAGTGATGAAACCAATCATGGACTCATCGGAAGAGGTCATTGCATCTGGAGGCAGCATCAGGATCGCGAACGGGTGCGACATCCAAAACGGAAATATGAAGCAAATAAAATTAGCCAGTAGTCCATTGGTGATCATGCAGATCATTGAATACTTGCGTGCATTTTTAATGGGCCGAATCGGGTTGAGCCGGCATAATCTGCTCTTGATCGTTTCCGGAGCATTTGGTGTTTTCTCCAAACATTGGGTAGTGGAAGCAGGAGGCTATAAGAAAGATACGGTCGGGGAGGATATGGAGCTGGTCGTCAGGCTGCATAGGCTGATCAAGGAAAAAGGAGCAGTGAAAAAAATTGTCTATGTCCCTGATCCCGTTTGCTGGACAGAAGTTCCAGAGGATACAAAATTCTTGAGAAGACAAAGAAGAAGATGGCACCGGGGGTTATTCGAGAGTTTGTGGACCCACAGGAAAATGATGTTCAATCCAAAATACGGTCTGGTAGGATTCATTTCCTTCCCATACTTTTGGATTGTTGAATTCTTTGGGCCAATCATTGAATTAATGGGCTACCTATATGTGATTCTTGCTTTTTTCCTCGGGGGCATCTACTTGGAGTTTGCAATTCTCATATTTTTATTGTCCTGTCTCTACGGATCATTGTTTTCTATGGCAGCCGTCCTACTGGAGGAATGGAGCCTTCGAAAATACCCAAAAGTCAACGATATCATCAAATTATTTTTATACTCGGTCACTGAAACGTTTTGGTATCGTCCTTTGACAGTTTTATGGCGCTGTGAAGGAATTTGGCAAATGATCATTGGAGAAAAGAGCTGGGGAGAAATGCAAAGAAAAGGTGTTTCACAATGAAGACGACATTTACATCATCACCGTGGAAGGTCATCGCGTTTGTTGTGCTGATCATCATCGTTTTGACAAGTCCATTCTGGCTATGGGAATTAAAATCAAGCAAAGAACTGAATGTACTGATTTTGGACAAAACAGTCCCGGATAAGAGTTTTCGCGAACATAAAGGTCTTGTTTGGCTGCTGAATAATCAAAAATATAAGAAAAGCGATCAAACTACATACGATGATCATGCCGATTATGATGGGGTTGTTCCTGTTGAAGGGAATAATTTCAAAATAAAGCCGCTTCCAAAGGACTTGGATAAATATGCTGTCTATTATCTGACAGATCAATATGGCGTTTATGAAAAGGATCTTAATGGAACAAATCCAACAGGGGAACGTTCGAAAACCTTATATGGCGGATTATCAATGGATGATCTAGACAAGATTGAACACTCCCTTATCAAAAATAAAGGAAAGACCTTGATTGCGGAATTCAACACGTTTGCCAGTCCAACCGAAAATGACGTTAAAGAAAAAGTATCGAATCTTTTAAATTTAGATTGGGATGGCTGGATCGGGAGGTATTTCTCTGATTTATCGAGTAAAGAGGTTCCTGTTTGGATCAAAAAAGACTACGAATCCAAAAATGGGAAGTGGAATTATAAAGGAAAAGGAATCGTATTAGTCAATCAAAATGATTTTGTCGTTGTCTTGGATCAAAGCGAATTAAAGGGCAGCGGAGCGGATTTTTTATTGACGGACAATGGGAAGAAAGCTTTCGGGCACCATTTTAATGGAACGTATCAATATTGGTTTGATATTGTCCATGCCCGCAATCAACAAGAGGTACTCGCAAATTATCACCTATCTGTCACAAAAGATGCTCAGAAAAAGTTGAAAGGTTTTGGAATCCCGACAACCTTTCCAGCTGTGGTCCACCAGCGGAATGCAAAATACACATCTTACTATTTTGCAGGAGACTATGCGGATGAACCGGAAGTGCCAGATATTTATCAAACGGTCGGACTCACAAGGTTAAAAGAATATTTCGGGGCAAAAGGATCATTTTATTGGAAGGTTTATGTCCCGATGATGAAGCAAATATTAAGCAGCGGAATCAACGACCCGGTCAAACCAGAATCAGTGGAAACTTCGGAGCAGGATGGCGTTAAGCTGAATAGTAAAACAAACTCGTCCTATCTTCAAATTTTGAAAAACGGGAAATGGGAAAACTTCCTAGTCAAAGGGGTAAACATGGGAATTGCAAAGCCTGGTGCTTTTCCAGGGGAAACGGCTATTTCAAAAGATGAATATTTGCGCTGGTTTAAAGAAATCGGTGAAATGAATGCCAATACGATCCGCGTCTACACGCTTCATCCACCAGCGTTTTATGAAGCTTTTTATGAATACAATCAAACTGCAAAGAAACCATTGTATCTCATCCATGGAGCGTGGGTAAATGAGGAGAGCCTGGTAAGGACACAGGATGCTTACAGCAAGGACGTAACGGAAGATTTCAGAAGAGAATTGAAGGATATGGTGGATATCATCCACGGGAAAGCAAGCATCCCTGCCAATCCGGGGCATGCATCAGGTGAATATAAGTACGATATTTCCCGCTATGTTCTCGGGTATATGCTTGGGATTGAGTGGGATCCTGAGGCGGTCGAACATACAAATGACAAATACAAAGGTAAACCTCAGTTCTCAGGCCATTACTTTCATACAGATGATGCATCCCCATTTGAAATGTGGCTGGCAGAAAATATGGAATACACGATGTCATATGAATCTGAAACCTATCATTGGCAGCATTCGATGAGCTTTACGAACTGGCCGACGACAGATCTTCTTCACCATCCTGCAGAGCCTTCTAAAGATGAAGACTTGGTTTCAGTGGATCCAAATCATATAAAGTCTTCCAACGGCTTTCATGCAGGCTTATTTGCTTCTTATCATATTTATCCGTATTATCCCGACTTTCTTAATTACGAAAAGGATTATACCGATTATGTCGATAAAGATGGGAAGAAAAATAATTATGCCGGATATTTGCATGATTTGATTTCAAAACATCAAATGCCGGTCCTCGTTGCAGAGTTTGGCGTCCCCGCATCCCGTGGGATGACCCATCGCAATGCTTCCGGCATGAATCAAGGATTCCATTCGGAAAAGGAGCAAGGTGAAATCGATAAACGCCTCTTCGAAAATATTGTAGATGAGGGATATGCAGGTGGGCTTGTCTTTACATGGCAGGATGAGTGGTTTAAGCGAACGTGGAATACGATGGAGTATGACGACCCGAACCGCAGGCCGTTCTGGAGCAACATGCAGACGAATGAGCAGCATTTTGGCCTTCTAGGATTCGAACCTGGAAAATTGGACGATGCGATCTATGTGGATGGCAACGACGGGGATTGGGAGAAGAAGGGAACCGATCCAATTTATCAATCGAAGAAAAAGGATTCTTCCCTTAAAAAGATGTACGTCTCTTCCGATGATGCGTATTTATATTTGCGGGTTGACTACAGCAGGAAGCTGAATCTGCAGCAAGATCATACGTATGTACTTTTGGACACCATACAAAATCAAGGACAAAAGGCGATTCCGATTGAAGGAGGCAAAAAGATTAACACGGATTTCGGCATCGATTTCCTCGTAGAGATTAATGGGAAAAAGAATACACGGGTGTTTGTCGACAGCTATTATGATCCTTTTGAATACCAATACGGGCATCTTTTACACATGATTCCCCCGATGCCGACAGCTTCACAGAAAAACAATGGGGTGTTCAATCCGATCCGCTATGCACTCAATAAACCATTTACGATCCCGTCGACAGGAAAATCATATGGGTTCCAATCATATGAAACAGGAAAACTATTGTTTGGCACAGCCAATCCAGACGATAAAAATTTTAATTCTTTGACCGATATAAGTGTCAGTGATGATAAAAAATCCATTGAACTGCGGATTCCTTGGATGCTGTTGAACATGAAAGATCCAAGCCAGAAAGAAATATTGGGTGATCTTTGGAAAAGTGGACTCGAAGGCAAAGATGTAATCAATGGAATCAAATTGGCTGTAGTAGAAACAAATGGCGGTTCTGTTTCATCAGAGTTCCCACAGCAAAAGAATGACCTTATAAGCGGAGCAGATGCATCTGTCTATACATGGAATAATTGGGAAGAGCCTCAATATCATGAGAGGTTGAAGCAATCCTATGAAATTTTACAAGATGCATATAAACAAACTGACCTCAAGGAGGATGCAAATTGAAGAAGATTCTATTGGCCGAAGATGAAGAAGTATTGAGAATGCTGGTTGTCGATACGTTGGAGGATGAAGATTTCGATGTGGACGAAGCTGCTGACGGAGAGGAAGCCCTTCAGCTCTTCGAGACAAAAGATTACGATCTGTTGATCTTGGATTATATGATGCCTGTTTGTTCCGGCTTGGAAGTCATCCGGGAAGTCAGGAGCCGTGAAAGAAATAACAAAGTGAAAATCCTGATGCTTTCGGCCAAAAGCCAGCAATATGAACAGGACCGCGTCATCGAAGAAGGAGCGGATTATTTTATCGCCAAGCCGTTCAGTCCTCTTCAGCTGTTGAATAAGGTAGAGGAGATCCTCGGATGAATTTCAATCAATATGTCAGAAAGAGTTTATCAAGGCAATTCATTGTCTTGATGAGCCTCTTCATCCTATTATTCATACTGGGCACGGCCATCCTTTCTTTGACTGAGAAATATTTATATACTTCCTATACCAATGAGCGGGCCATTCTTGTAAAAAAAGTAAATCTGGCAAGACAGATCGATCAAACATTCACTTCCGCCATGTTTGATATTCGCGGATACTTTGCCTTTCATAATTCATCATTAAAAGACAGGGCGATCGATAATGAAAACGACATTGAGAAAATGAAGGAAGATTTTCAAAAGCTTTCAAGTACAAGTGAAGATAAAGAGTTTGAAAAAAATCTAGCTGATTTCCAAGGGTACTATTTTACTTCTGCTCTCCCAAAGAACATTGCCTATTTTGAAAAAGGTCAGACTGATAAAGTGATTGCATTTGCCAATAATGGCGGAACGGCCAAAATCAATGCTTTTGAAGATGATGCCAAATCTTATATCACTCTTCTAAGTGATCAGTTGAATCAAAATGTCCTTAATTTGACAAAGGAACAAACTTATCTTCAATTGGGCTTCATCCTTTATATACTGCTGATATTATTTGCTTTATTCCGAATCATCCGGATCATGGTCAGACAGGTAGGCCAGCCGCTATCACAGTTTGCCTTTGCTGCAAATGAAATCGCCAAAGGAAAAGATGCAGAGATTCAAGTTGATGAAAGCAGGCGAGATGAGTTGGGGGCATTGGCCATTGCATTTAAGCAAATGGTTGCGAGCGTCCAGGAGAAGGAACAAGATTTACTTGCACACAATGAAGAATTGCTTGCACAGCAGGATGAACTTCAGGCACAGCAGTCAGAGCTGGAATCAGCCTTGACCATTTTGCGGGATAACGAGGCGAAACTCAATAGGAGAAATGAGTTGATTCATCATGTTTCAACATCACTTAATAAAAAAGAAGTCTTGAATAGCATCGTTATCAATATGAGCAAAATCATCCAGGCGGACAGAGGTATCATTTCGATGACGAAGGAGCGTACATGTGCGTCTTTCGGAATTACTGAACAAGGGGCATCGCAATTTCAATTACATCTGGAGAGCGGAATCTTGGAGCGGCTAAATCTTACGAAGTCCCCATTCACGATCAAGCGGGAGATCACATCTGCTGAAAAGGGATATCATGATGGTACACAATACAGCTATGATCTTTACCTTCCCGTCCTATCTTCAGATGGAGAAGTCATTGCCGTCATGGTTTACAGCCGTTTCGGCGAGGAGTTTGCCAAGGAATCGATGGTTGAATATGAAGCGTTGGCAAAACAAATCGGCGTTACCCTTGATAAAATCAAGATATTTGAAATTTCAGAAGCTGATCGGAGATTAAACCAAGATATCTTGAATACCGTACAAGAGGGAATTCAGCTGATCGATGTGGATGGGGCGATTATCCAAGTGAATGAGCAGCTCTGCCGAATGTTTCCGTCCATGGCAAGCGGTATCGGACTGCCATTGCAGGAGTGGAAGAGAATCATGGGTGCTTCAACAGACGATCCTGATGCCTTTGATCAATTCATTGAAGGTGCTTTGAAAGACGAGTGCGAGCAAGGAAACACCTTCACGTATCGTGTGAAGGATTCACATCAAGTATATAAAGTGTACTGCGAGGATCTATATAATGGTGACAAGCATGCCGGTAAAATCCTTGTCCATCGAAATATTACAAAGGAATTCGAAGTTGATCAAATGAAGTCTGAATTTGTCAGTACAGTCAGCCACGAATTAAGGACACCTTTGGCAAGCATTCTGGGATTCACGGAATTAATGATGAATCGGGAACTTAAAGCTGAAAGGCAGAAGAAGTACTTGGCAACAATTTTAAGTGAAGCCAACCGATTAACGGCACTCATCAACGACTTCCTGGACGTACAAAGGATGGAAGCGGGCAAACAGACATACGAAAAGAAATATATTGAACTGAAACCGATCCTAAATAATGTGATCAATCACCAACAGGTTCATACACAACTTCACCACTTTACAATCAATTCTGACACAGACAATGATGTCATCCTTGGTGATAAATTAAAAATCGAGCAAATATTCACCAATCTGATTAATAACGCCATAAAATATTCACCGGATGGCGGGACTATCAAGGTGAATTTATACAATAAAAATGATCGGCTTTGCGTGGATATTGAGGATATGGGCTTGGGAATCCCTGAAGAGGCGCTGGATAAAATTTTCACGAAGTTTTACCGAGTCGATAACACCGACCTGAGGAGGATTGGCGGTACTGGCCTTGGGCTGGCAATCGTCCAGGAAATCGTGAAGGCGCATCTAGGCGACATAACTGTACGATCCACTTATGGTCAAGGTAGTATTTTCACAGTTTCATTCCCTTCCGTTCCTTCTGTAATTGATAACGAAGCGGGAGATGATGGCAATGACAAGAAAAAAACGAGTCCTTATAAAATCATGATCATTGAAGATGACAAAAGTTTGGCGGAATTGATTTCACAAGAGTTGTCCGATAGTGGTTTCAGGATCGAGCATCATGTAAACGGCAGGAAAGCATTAAATTCCTTGGAAAATACGATTCCAGATGCCATAGTGCTGGATATCATGCTTGCAGAAGATGAAGATGAATTAGACGGCTGGAAAATCATGAAGCATTTAAAGGAAGACCCTGAGTTAAAATATATTCCGATCATCGTTTCCACCGCTTTGGATGAAAAAGAAAAAGGGTTTCAGCTTGGGGCGAATGATTATCTGATCAAGCCATACAAATCAAGTCAGCTTTCAAAAGCGATTATGCAGACACTGTTGAAAATTGGACAAGCGGGACAAATCCTCGTTCCCAAAGAGTAAAGTTATAGATTGATAGAAATAAATGGTATAATTATGATTGACAAGTTGGTTCCGATAAAATAGCCGATATGAAAAGCATCTTTCAAAGCAAGGAATCAAAAGGGGGTTTTTCATTGATGGAAGGAATAAAGCATTTGACAGGGACCATTTTTCTATCAAAACTCATTACACAATATGCCTACATTCACGAAAAGACAGTCGGTAAAACCGCAAGTGAATATATCCGGCAAATGGGGCTGCGGACTGGTGAATGGATTGAAGGGTTTTATGGTGAAAGAGACGAAGAGTGGACTGTCGATCGCTACGCAGAAATCATCGTCGACTTAAAGAATTCAATTGGTGGACACTTTTATATTGCATCCGTACATCCCGATCATGTGGTAGTAAAGGCAAGAATTTGTCCTTTCGGGGAATTGGTCAAGGATGCTCCCCACTTGTGCAATATGACTTCAAGTGTCTTCGGAGGTATTGCTTCACGAAAGTTCGGTTACTCAAAGGTCACCCTAAGAAAAAGAATCGCAATGGGTGATAGCGGCTGTGAAATAGCAGTTTACTTCAATGAGAATAATAAAGAAAATGGTGACGTGTACCGGGATCTGAAATATGCACCAGAAAACGGAAATCCTTTTCAATGGGAGGAAGAAACGATCCTGCTGTTGAATGAACAACTGAGACAAAGCGATGAAATGGTCATGAAGCTTGTAGATGAACTCGAGGAACTGAAGAAGAAAGTAGAGAAATAATATTCATTTCATTATTTATTTACGTTCAAAAGTCTTGCTTTTTTGCAGGGCTTTTTTTCGTTCTATATGAATGGTCTTCTTGTAAAAATGCGTTTTTTCGCCACCGAGAACAAATGTTCGGTTAGGAGGGAAGATACTTTAAGATCGTAATATATAAATCTATTCTTTTGTAATTATATGGTAAAATATTAAGGGAGATCAAATATACATAAGAAAACAATCGAGGGGGAATGATCATGGAATTGATTAGAATTTATCCATTTTTGTATCACCTTAGAATTAAACAAAAGCAGTTCTTCCGGACAATTCTGGATTTGATCGGATATAAAAAGTTTGCAAAAAGATATGAATTACAGAACTTTCCGGTAAATTGCAAAAAGCACCAATCTCTTTTAAGGCGAAAGCTTGGGGACAGTGATCCCATTCTGCAAGAAAATAAAATTATCAATCTGAGGATTGCATCCCAGTGTATCGATGGCATCATCATTGGTCCTGGAGAGGTCTTTTCGTTTTGGAATCTGGTGGGGAAGCCTGAGAGGTCAAAGGGTTATATCGAGGGGATGCTGCTCTCGTTGGGAGAAGTTAAGACCGGAGTCGGAGGGGGCATATGCCAGTTGGCAAACTTACTTTATTGGATGGCTATTCATACACCTATGGAGATCATTGAACGCCATCATCATAGTTTTGATCCCTTTCCCGACAATGGCAGGGTCCTTCCGTTTGGAAGCGGGGCTGGAGTGTTTTACAATTATGTCGACCTCAGGTTTTTCAATCCGACTGACCAGCCTTTCCAAATCAAGGTGTGGCTGACAGATAAGCATTTGAAAGGTGCTATCCATACTAGTGGAGCGTGGCCATTTACATACCATATCGAAGAAAGGAATCATAGGTTCATTACTAAAAACAATAAGAATTATCGAAGCAATGAAATCTGGCGAAAGGTTCATGACAGAAGGACGGGCAATCTTCTAAAAGAAGAGCTTGTCATGAAGAATTTCGCTGAAGTGAAGTATGAGCTAAATTCAGTGAAATTGGAGCAAAAAAATTAATGTTGGACCTCCTACTATTTATACAAAGCCGGCGTGAGAAGACTCGCCTCGGCTATTTTCACTTTAGCCACGATAAAACTGTGGCCATTGGTAATATGGAGGGGCATGGATATCCGAATATTTACTTAATTTGGAGGTGGCGATGAAAGGGAAAAGAGGAAACGAGTGCCTTCTTGATATGACTGAAATAATAAAATTGAATCAATAGGAAAACTGGTTTCTTATTTTTTTGAGCCCAGCCAATTTTCCCTCTATAATATGCATATATTAAGGTTTTTTGTATTCGAGGTTTTATTATCAAACGGCACGCAATCTAATTCATCTGCCCCAGAATCAGAATCAAACTTGAAATTGAGTCGGTTCAAACACTTAATCTAACAAAATGAACGAATTGAGCAAATAAGGTTGATCATTTTCAGTTTGTAAAATAACAGAAAAGGTTTTTTGAAAGTAGGGGAATATAGAATGCACTAAACTAAGGGGACGTATCAATAATGTTATTCACGTTCTAGTTTACATAATATATATTATAGGAAGCTGTAAAATGAACAAATAAATAGTCTCATATCAAAAGTATACTATTAATAATGAGACGGAGAAAAATTTACAAACAAATTCATATTCATCAGAATTTGTTTGTTTAAAGTATTTTCTGCAGCATTGTTTTTATTACTTATCATAATCCAGCCAAAATTAATCGAAAGTTTGCCCTCAAATCGCACTTTCTAAGATTCACTGGATTAACTGCGTCTTTTTATACATAATTAACTGACAATTTCTATAACCGATTTATCTTCTGTGTTAATTTCATAATCTTTTTAGTTTGTTTACATAATTATGCTATGGGAAACTCTTCACTTTTGCTGCTTTCCCTGCATCGGACTTATATGTAATCCATCATCTGCTTGCCAATCTGCGTAAAATATCCTTTTTTCATCTTCATATCCATGTTTCTTTAGTTCCTGCATCAGCCACTGTTTGCTGAATCCGCGATCTTTCAGGTTGTCGTTTAGTATTTGGCCGTCAACAATGAAAGAAATTGGCAAGTCCTCCTCCTTTACTGCCAGCATCATGTCTTGTTTGGTAGGTGTTTTATGTTGATCCTTTAATAGAATACTGATCTGTCCGTTTGCTTCGAGGATACCATATTTTACTTCCCGGACGGAAAAGACGCTGTTTTGCCTCAGCAAGCTTGCTACTTGGTTAACTTCGATTTTATTTCTCTTAAGCATCTCTTTATCGTAAATGCCTTCCCGGATTACGATGGCTGGATTGCCGACCAGTAATGTCCGTGTTTTTTTGAATTTCTGGGTAGTCCATTCAACAGTCAACATCAGCAGCATCCATATGGTCGTACCATATAGAAATTGCAGCGTGCTCACACTGTTTTCATACAACGCGTTACCCAAGAATTCGCCTAATACAAGGACAAATACTAAATGAAATGGTGTTAATTGATAAATGGATGCCCTTCCTGTGACGGACACAATAAAGAATAGCGCCGCGAACCCAACCAATATTTTGGATGTCAGAAGTCCCATATGAAGTTCTTCCATAAGATTAATCCTTTCACTCTTATTTCTTCCAATCAAGACATGTGTCTTAAGTTCCATCATTTATTAAATACTGTCGGACTGTGCCAAAATATTTAATTTGATGATACTGAGGAAAAATCGAATCAAACTCTACATAAATCGGCATATCTAGGAGCCATGGGAAGTAAGCATAAAAACTGCGATCCGCAGTTACGATGGCTTTTAAAGCGGTGGGCATTTCTTTTTCGAAGATCAAGAACCTTACAGCGGATAGGTTTTCATCGAACTCCCCTCCGCTTACAAGGACATTCGCCCTTAAAACATACTGCCCTATATGAAGGCTCCACTCTGCAAAAACTTCATCTCTTAATATAGGATTGATTTTATCGGCATCATAATAACAGCCGATGCTCACAAACATATCTCCTGTTGAATCTGAATGCGTCATTGTGTACTTCCTCCCCTCCACTGGAAAAAAAACAGTGGCGGAAGGAAGCAGGGACATGGATAGTTTTTCTGTTTTAAATTCTCTCACGGCAAGCCCCTCCCATTTTTCAGTCAATGGCCTACCGTATATTATGACAAATGCCTATTTCTTGTGCTTATTTTTGCTTATTATAAGGAATCCACTTTACATGGAGGAGCTGCCATTTCCCGTTTTCATAGTACCAGTAGGATTCTGCAATTCCGATTCCGTCTGCATGGTAAGCGCCACTGACTTGTTGGTATCCGACAAGGCCGTATCCCGGTTTGCCCTTTATTTTTACCGGTTTAAAGTAAGATGTCGGGCTGATCATTAATTCATAAGGTTCATTTAATGTTCCGTTTTTATAGATGCCAAGCCGGTCGTAGTCTTCCTTTCGTTCCGAAAGATCAACCTTATACCGTTGATTAGTTTCAGGAATGTAAATCGATGCTTGGTATCGATCTTCGAATTGTCCTTGGATCTGTAAGGAAGGCGGCATCGGAATGACTTTTTCTTTTCCATCTTTCAAGGTGATGAGTCTATAGCTGTGGAACCCTCCACTGCCTCCAGTTGCACTCGATTCAAGTAAATCCTTCACACCGTCATGATTTAAATCGATAAATTCGATCTTCGGATCATAGCCTGGGTCATAGTCAATGCGGGTAGTTGAATTTTTGGATAACTGGACATCGGCCCAAATTGTTTTCAAATAGCTGCTTTCATTATCAAAAGGTATCCCTTTCAGGATGATGGTAGTTTTTTCGCCTGATCCGGTTACATCCTCTTCATACGTTTCAATGATTTTAGGAACGGGCTTTTCCTGCTGGCCGGTAAATGCACCTGCGATGGCATGGAGCGACATTAAAAAGAAGGCAGAGAAGGCAAATAACAACTCTTTTTTCACCGCAATCATCTCCTTTAAGTTTTAATATAGTTATCATCACCGGCGAAGGAATATTTATGTAAAAATGACATAAAAAATAGACCGGCCACTTAGGGCCAGCCCATTCTATAAAATTCATCCTATTGAACTTTTCTCTGTTGCTGTGGTTTTTTATCCCATGCATCGATCCCTGTCAATCCTGGAATCGAATCGGAATAAAACACAGGATCTTTTCCAGCCTTTCGCTGTGCACGATAATCTTTCAAAGCAGCAAGTGCAACTTTGGCCAACATCGTCACGGCAATCAGGTTGATGATTGCCATGATACCCATGAACAAGTCGGCAAGACTCCAAACCACTCCGAATTCAACGACCGAACCGAAATAAACCATGCCGATTACCGCGATTCGGTAGACAAAGATGCCTACTTTGCTATTTTTGATGAATTCGATATTCGTTTCACCATAATAGTAGTTTCCAATCACTGAACTGAACGCGAATAAGAAGATGGCTACAGCTACGAATAGGGTCGCCCAGCTTCCGACATGCGTGCTCAATGCGGCCTGTGTAAGTGCGATTCCCTGCGGCCCCTTTGGACCATCAGTGTATGCCCCGGATAAAAGGATCATAAATGCTGTTGCCGTACAAATGATGATCGTGTCCGTGAACACCCCGAGAGTTTGAATCAGTCCTTGTTTCACAGGATGACTGACTGCTGCTGTCGCGGCAGCGTTCGGAGCACTACCCATACCGGCTTCATTTGAGAACAGTCCTCGTTTAATCCCCATCATTAATGCTGCACCGATTCCGCCGCCAACGAATTGACGAATTCCAAAGGCGTGTTCAAAAATAAGTGAAAACATGGATGGAAGTTCTCCAATATGCTTCGCAAGAACGAATATAGCAAGAATGATATATAGAACAGCCATCACAGGGACAACTATCTGTGTTACATGAGCAATTCTTTTGAGGCCGCCAAAAATGATGATTCCGGTTAGAGCAGCCAGGATGAGCCCTATCATCCACCTGCTGATTGCAAAACCTTCATCCATAGCAATGGAGATGGTATTTGCCTGGACGGAATTGAAGACCAAACCGTAGCAAAAGGTGATAACGATTGCAAATAAGATCCCCATCCAGCGTTTCTTAAGTCCGCGCTCCATATAATACGCAGGACCGCCCCTGAAGCCATCCTCATCTTTGATTTTGTAGATCTGTGCCAATGTACTTTCCATGAAGCTCGATGCTCCGCCTAATAGCGCAATCAACCACATCCAAAATACAGCACCAGGACCTCCTGCGGCAATGGCTGAGGCTACTCCTGCAAGGTTTCCTGTCCCAACACGGGAAGCTGTACTGATTGTAAAAGCCTGGAATGATGAAATTCCTCGTTTTCCATCTGCTGAAATGGTTGACTTATCCGTTAGTACGCGGAACATTTCTCCGAAATATCTGAATTGTACGAATCTCGATCGCAGAGAGAATAACAACCCAAGACCGATGAGCAGTACAATCAGGATATAGCTCCACATATAATCATTCAATACCCCGATAACATCTGTTAATACCTTCATAAAACGATTTCATCTCCTCCTGAAAATATTATTCTAAAAAAACTTAGAAAAGTCCTTCTTATAAAATATCAAAAGTTTTTTCATTCATCAAGTTTAATATCTTGTAAAGTATTTAAAGGAAGAATATTATGAATAAACAAAAAAATAATTCGTCAAACGTTTTTCTAATATATTATGTATGAAGCGCTTATTAGTCCTTGGTTATCTATTCCCCCAGATGATTTTCATCAAACGCTGAATTTGTAAATATAATGCAAAAAACACATGAGTTTTTTTGCTTCCCCATGTGTTTTTTGTAATTATGCTTTATTCTTTGCCCCTGTATTTTCAGCAGGCTTTACTTCCTTCCAACTTGTTGTCATAGATCCGGTTTCGGTATCATCCATGACGAATGAGCCATTTGAATAACGGTCGTTGTTTCGTAAATTGGACGCTTCAACTGTTTCGACCATTCCCTTTTCGCTTTCGATATAAATGATGTCGTTGGATTCGACGAGCTCGAAACTGACTATTCGATGCGGGTTTGACTTCAATTCCCTTAAGGTGACCACTCCTCGTTTGGCCCTGGTGGTCTTTTCGAATTCCGCCAATTTCATTTTCTTGACTGCCCCTCTATGGGTCACGATGAAGACGCCTGGCTGATCCGACGGAGACATCACTTTTCCGCCAACCACAAAGTCCCCATCTTTTAAATTTATTCCTTTGACACCGGCAGCCCGAGGACCGACGACATTCACTTCTCCTTCATTGAACCATAATGCATATCCTAGATGAGTGACAAGGAATATATCCATGCCGCCGTTGGTTTTATGGACATCTACAACTTCATCTTCTCCCTTTAAGTTCACTGCTACAAGTGAACGGGAATACCGTTGTGCCTTGTATTGTTTCAGTTCCGTTTTTTTGACCATACCGTTTCTTGTGACGAACAATAAGTAGGCATCTTCAGTGAAATCCTTGATTGGGACCGCTTTTACAATATGCTCATCCCGATCGATCTGGATGATATTCGAGACATGTTGGCCAAGATCTTTCCAGCGGATGTCAGGCAGTTCGTGAACCGGCGAATACAAATAGTTCCCTTTATTGGTGAACAGCAGCAAGACATCTGTCGTATTCATTTCCATCTGGGCCAATACACGGTCAGATTCTTTCATGGCAAGGTCCTGCCCATTCGATGCCGCATACGAACGAAGTGAAGTTCGCTTGATATAGCCGTCCTTCGTCACCGTAACCATAACATCCTCGCTGGCAATGAGGACTTCCAGATTGATTTTGATTTCTTCGATTTCATCCTCGATTTTCGTCCGGCGCTGGTCAGCATACTTCTTCTTGATTTCCTTCAGCTCTTTTTTAATGACAGCGATCAGCTTCTTTTCACTGGCTAAAATAGCAGAAAGTTCTTCGATTTTTTTGGATAACTCCTCAGCTTCAGCCCTCAACGCAGTGATATCCGTATTCGTCAAACGGTAAAGCTGCAAAGAGACGATGGCTTCTGCCTGTGCTTCCGTAAATTGAAATTTCGATTTTAAATTATCCTTTGCATCTCTTTTATCTTTAGAAGCGCGAATGGCAGCGATTACTTCATCAAGAATCGAAAGTGCCTTCATCAAGCCCTCGACGATGTGCTGTCTTTCCCGTGCTTTGCTCAGCTCATATTGCGACCGGTTTGTGACGACTTCCTTTTGGTGCTCGATATAAGCATCCAGAAGCTGTCGGATGCCCATCAGCTTCGGACGATGGTTATGTATGGCGACCATGTTGAAGTTGTATGGAATCTGCAAATCGCTGTTCTTGTAGAGATAGTTGAGGACTCCTTCTGCGTCGGCTTCTTTTTTCAGCTCAATGACAATGCGGAGGCCGGTTCGATCTGTCTCGTCACGCACTTCTGCGATTCCTTCGACTTTACGGTCCACCCGGAATTCATCCATCTTTTTAACGAGGTTAGCTTTATTCACTTCATATGGAATTTCAGTCACGACAATTTGTTGTCGTCCACCGCGGATATCTTCAATTTCTGCTTTCCCTCTGATCACAATTTTCCCTTTGCCTGTTTCATAAGCCTTTTTGATGCCGTCTTTCCCTTGGATGATTCCGCCCGTCGGGAAGTCAGGCCCGTTAATGACGCTCATGATTTCATCGACTGTGGATTCTGGGTTATCCATCCTTAGCATTACCCCATCTATTACTTCATCAAGGTGATGGGGAGGAATTTCCGTGGCATACCCTGCGGAAATTCCAGTTGAACCATTGACCAGCAAGCTAGGGAATCTGGCTGGCAGAACGGTAGGTTCACTGGATGTGTCGTCAAAGTTCGGGACGAAATCAACCGTTCTTTTGTCAATGTCGCGCAGGAGTTCGGAAGATATAGCGGAAAGCCTTGCTTCCGTATAACGCATTGCTGCAGGAGGATCGCCGTCGACCGAACCATTATTTCCATGCATTTCAATCAATAGATTACGGACTTTCCAATCCTGGCTCATCCTCACCATGGCATCATAAACCGATGTATCACCATGAGGATGGTAGTTGCCGATTACATTCCCAACCGTTTTCGCTGATTTGCGGAAGCCCTTATCAGCAGTGTTTCCTTCTACGTGCATAGCGTAGAGGATGCGCCGCTGCACCGGTTTCAATCCATCACGGGCATCAGGCAAAGCCCGTTCTTGAATAATATACTTACTGTACCGTCCAAAGCGGTCGCCTAATACGTCCTCAAGGGGCAAATCTTGATATTTCTCTACTGTTGTCATTCTCTATTTTACCTCCTCTGCGACCGATAAATTTTCATTTTCGAGAATGTTCTGGTCTTCTTCAAGTCCAAATTCGACATTGTTTTCGATCCATTTTCTGCGGGGTTCTACTTTATCGCCCATCAATGTCGTCACTCTGCGCTCCGCTCTAGCTGCGTCATCGATGCGGACCCTGATCAATGTCCTGGATTCGGGATCCATGGTCGTTTCCCATAGCTGGTCTGCGTTCATTTCTCCCAAACCTTTATAACGCTGGATCATGTAGCCTTTTCCGACTTTTTTCATGGCTCCCTGGAGTTCATCATCCGTCCAGGCGTATTCGACCACTTCCTTTTTGCCGGTTCCTTTACTTACTTTATAGAGTGGAGGAAGTGCAATATAGATGCGTCCTGCATCGACCAAAGGCTTCATATAGCGGTAGAAGAACGTCAGCAGGAGGACTTGGATATGGGCCCCGTCCGTATCTGCATCTGTCATGATGATGATCTTGTCATAATTGATATCATCCAAATTAAATTCGGGTCCGACTCCGCCGCCGATTGCATGGATGATTGTATTGATCTCTTCATTCTTGAAAATATCCTGAAGTTTAGCTTTTTCTGTATTGATGACCTTTCCGCGCAGTGGAAGAATCGCTTGAAAGCGACGATCCCGTCCTTGTTTAGCAGAACCGCCTGCGGAGTCTCCCTCAACCAGGTACAATTCATTTTTTTGAGGGTTCCTTGATTGGGCCGGAGTAAGCTTCCCAGATAACACAGTTTCTGAACGCTTCCGTTTCTTTCCGTTCCTCGCATCTTCTCTTGCTTTTCTTGCAGCTTCCCGTGCTTGGGCTGCTTTTATCGATTTCTTGATCAACAAAGAACTGATATCCGGATTTTCTTCAAGGAAATAGGAAAGGTGTTCGGATACGACAGCATCCACCGCAGACCTAGCTTCGCTTGTGCCGAGCTTTCCTTTTGTTTGTCCTTCAAATTGAAGTAGCTCCTCAGGGATCCTTACAGAGACAATAGCGGCCAAGCCTTCGCGGATGTCCGTTCCTTCAAGGTTTTTATCCCGGTCCTTCAGTAAATTCACCTTTCGTGCGAATTCATTGAATACACGTGTCATCGCGGTCTTTGCTCCCGCTTCGTGCGTGCCGCCATCCTTTGTCCGGACATTGTTGACAAACGAAAGGACGTTTTCAGAAAAGCCATCATTAAATTGGAATGAAAATTCTACTTCAATCCCGCCGGCTTCACCTTCAATGAATACGACAGGATGAAGGGAATCTTTCTCCTCGTTTAAATATTCTACAAATGCTTCAATCCCATTTTCATAGAAAAAGACGTCCTGCTGGTCATGTCTTTCATCTATGATTTCGATCTTAAGCCCTTTTAATAAGAATGCAGATTCTCTTAGACGTTCACACAACGTGTCATAGTTATAGGTTGTTGTGCTGAAAATCGTCGGATCTGGTTTAAAATGAATGGTTGTGCCGCTATTTTTGCTCTTCCCGATCTTTTCCAGGGTCGTTTCAGGCTTTCCTCCACTGACAAAGCGCTGCTGATAGGTGAACCCATCCCTTTTGATCGTTACGGTCAGCCATTCTGATAGAGCGTTGACGACAGAGGCACCGACACCATGAAGGCCGCCGCTTGTTTTATAGCCGCCTTGTCCAAATTTTCCTCCAGCATGAAGGACTGTGAAAATGACTTCAGGAGTCGGTTTGCCGAGTTTGTGCATACCAGTCGGCATTCCACGGCCTTTATCCTCAACGCTGATGCTGTTATCTTTATGTATTTTGACAATAATATGATTTCCGTAGCCTGCTAATGCTTCATCTACAGAGTTATCGACGATTTCATATACAAGATGATGCAAGCCTCTGCCATCCGTTGAGCCGATATACATACCCGGCCGTTTGCGGACTGCTTCCAATCCTTCTAATACTTGAATGGCATCATCATTATAGTCGAACAATTGCTGCTTACTGGCCACATACATTCCCCTTTCAAAAACAAAAACAATCACTATACATACGCAAACAAACGTTCGCTTGCTCTGATTTTAGCATAACGTCTATGAATTATTGTAGCGTTTTATAATTTTTTCGCAAATCTATTTTTCTTTTTGCCTGTCGAGACTACAGGAAAAATCCATGATTTTACAGGCAGAATAAACGGAATTGACTCTCTAGCTCAAGAATCCCAATTAGGTTATTTAGTCATGGCATGCTCCACTTTAATACAGCGGTCCATAATAACAGTATAACCTTTTTCTTTCAAGTATTCATACGCCTGCTCATTATATACACCAAGTTGGGCCCAAAATACATCGGCATTTACTTCAGTAAATTCCTTCGCAATGCCAGGCAGAAATTCTGATCTGCGGAATACATTGACAATATCGATGTGCCCTTCTACATCCTTTAAGGATGGGTAGGCCTTTTGGCCGAGGACTTCCCTTACATTCGGATTGACTGGAATGATTTCGTAGCCAGCATCTTGCATTGCTTTGGAGACCGAATGGGAAGTTCGTTCCGGTTGATCACTCAAGCCGATTACTGCAATTCTTTTTGCTTTTTTCAGGATGGTTTTTATTTCATCTCTCGTTGGATTTTGGATTGACATCGGTTATCATACCTCCGTTAGCCTGAATTTGGTTAAATATTCCCTCTATTTTTTAGAGTAAGGCAAGTTTTGCCAATGTGCAAGAAACTTTTGCGTGCGAAGTACCAAAGAAGGATGACAATCTACCCTCAATTCGGGTAAATGTCATCCTTCTATTGGATATTGCATCTATTTCTTGATTAAGCCTTTTTTTATCAAGAAATCCTTAGCAACTTTTTTCGGATCTTCTTTATCAATATCGACTTTTGCATTCATTTCGCTCATCTCGGCTGCACTGATCTTCCCCGCAAGCTGATTAACGACACCTTTTAATTTCGGGAATTTTTTCAAAACATCTTTTCGGACAATCGGAGCTGCATCATATTTTGGGAAAAAACCTTTATCATCCTTGGTCGTTGCCAAATTATAGCGTTGAATCCGTCCATCTGTCGTAAAAGCTGGAATCAGGTCCACATCGCCTTTCTTAACAGCTTCATACATGATGTTTGGATCAAGGCTTTTCTTATCTTTAAATTTAAAACCATACGCATCTACTAAAGCATCATATCCATCCGCTCTTTCATAGAATGTATGAGGGGCGCCGAATGACAGTTTGTCAGCATATGGGACCAAATCTGAAAAGGTTTTTGCATCGATGTTTTGATCCTTTCTATATGCCAATGTATAGGTGTTTTCAAAGCCGAGAGGTTTTAGCCATGCTACATCATATTTTTTGTCATAGCCTTCCCTTACACGCTTTAATACACTTTCAGAAGACTCACCAGGCTTTGCATTTTCCTTTAATACCGCTTCCAAACCTGTCCCGGTGTATTCCACATACATATCTATGTCGCCCTTTTTAATGGCGGGGGTCAATATGGAGACTTCCCCAAGGCCTTCCTTTACTTCAACATTATAATCTGTTTTTGCTTTAATATATTCGGCTAATATTTGTGGGAGTATGTACTGCTCGGTCCATTTCTTCCCGGAGATGACGATGGTATCTTTTTTTCCATTGCCGCATCCAGCCATAAATATGGAGACAATGACTGTACTGATTAAAGCCAAGAGTAATGATTTTTTCAACATAATTCCCCCGTTTATTAATTTTTGAGTCCTTTTGGTGTTGTCGCTTTCTCAATCATCCGTAAAATAAAATCAAATAGAATCGCCAGCAGCGCTGCAGGAAGTGCTCCAGCAAGCACCAAATAATTATTATAGGTTGAAAGCCCCCTATAAATGATATCTCCCAATCCTCCTGCGCCCACGAATGTAGCAAGCGTAGCGACACCAACCGTCAATACAGTAGCTGTCCTAATACCCGCCATCATGACAGGCAAAGAAAGCGGCAGCTCAATCTTTCTTAGTATTTGACCATTTGTCATTCCCATACCTCTCCCGGCTTCGATAATTGCCTGATCGACTCCGACGATGCCGGTATATGTGTTCCGTAAAATCGGCAATAGTGCATAAATGGTCAAGGCAATAATGGCAGTGGCATCCCCAATGCCGATTAATGGGACAAGGAATCCAAATAGAGCCAGACTAGGGATTGTTTGAAAAATAGCGGTGATGCCGATGAATACTTCCGCCACCTTTTCCTGTCGCGAAATGAAAATCCCCAATGGAAGGGAAATCACGATGGCAATCAGGATGGATACAAAAGATAAATATAAATGCTGGACAAGACCTCCGATAATCAGATCGCTCCTGCCTGTGATGGTTTCCCAAAACATTTGAACAGCAGAACTCATACATTAACCTCCTTTTTAATGCCGGCCATTGCCGTGAAAATGTTTTCTTTTTTTACTATTCCCACATATCGACCATGTTCAACGACGGGGATTGATGTCCTGCCAGTCCTATGTATCAGCCTGGCTGCTTCTTTAATATCATCCATCGGCTTTACGTGGAGGTCCGTTAAATGAATAAGGTTCTTAGTCATTGGGTTGCTTTCCATTTCTTCTTTGAAAACTGTCCCTCGGTATTGGCCGTCTACGTCAATGACGCAAATCTCCGATAAGTCATCAGGCATAGATTCTGGCCACGCTTCCAGCTTGGTTGTAAAATCACGTTCAATGGACAGTACTGGAAATTCTTCAATTAGATCCATTAATTTATCGTTTGCAGGCACTTGATTCAGGCGATCCTCTCCGATGAATTGTTCGACGAAGGAGTTGGCCGGCTGCTTGATAAGTTCTTCAGGCGTTGTATACTGCTCGATGCGTCCATCCTTCATGATGGCGATCCTGTCAGCAATCTTGAGTGCTTCGTCGATATCATGTGTGACAAAAACAATCGTTTTTTGAATTTGCCTTTGCAGTGCTTTTAATTCATCCTGTAGCTGTTCCCTGCTTATAGGGTCAAGCGCGCTGAAAGGTTCATCCATTAAAATAATCGGTGGTTCTGCAGCAAGAGCTCGAATTACCCCGACCCTTTGCTGCTGGCCACCGCTTAGCTCCAGCGGGTATTTCTTTTTGAAGATGGATGGTTCCAATCCAACAAGCGTCAATAACTCATCAACTCTTTTTTGATACGCTGCTTTTTCCCATCCTTTTAATTTTGGGATGAGCGCTACATTTTCTTCAATGGTCATGTGAGGCATCAACCCGATTTGTTGTATCACGTATCCGATGCTTCTCCTGAGTTCTACTGGGTCCTTATCCGAGATATTATCCCCATTTATGTATATGTCGCCGCTAGTTGGAATCAAGAGCTTATTAATCATTTTCATCGTCGTTGTTTTCCCGCATCCGCTTGGTCCGATCAAAGCGACTAGCTCTCCTTTTGGAATTTCCAAATCGATTCCTTTAATGGCTGTGTAGCCATCCTTAAATGTCTTTTTTACATCCTTAAAAGTGATCAACAACTTCACCTGCCTTAAAATTTTTCTAGTATATGTTTCCCTTTCGGCAAAAAACGTAAACTTCCTTTCTTTTATCAGAGAAAAGATAATAGGCTGTCACAAAAACAAAGGTTGAATTCTCATGTGACAGCAACCTTTAACATATTTATTAACAGACTGAGAATCTTTAATTTCATAAGACTGCATGTGTGGCAAAAGTAGTTCAAAATTGTTAAAAACATAGGCTCATTGCCTTAAAGATCGCTTGATTTGAGGAGATTTTCAAGGTGATATTTTTGTTAGCATTTCATTTCAGGAATATTTTTACAAGGAGGAATGAAGATGAAAATCAGTCAAACATGCAATAGTAACTTAATCGCTAATTTGAACAAATATGTTCACGATTTACACGCAAACTTATATCCTGAGCATTTCAAAAAATATAATTTTGAGGATAATAAGACTTTCTTTCAAAAAATTATTGATAAAGAAGAGTTTACTTTCCTTCTGTTGGAGGACGATGACGAACCTTTAGGGTATGCTTTTATTGAATTTAAGGCTTATCCTGGTACCACCTTTAAAAAAGCGTATAAATCGGTGTATGTGCATCAAATAAGCATCTCAGAAAACCAAAGAAAAAAAGGTTATGGGTCTAAGCTAATGGACGAAATAACCAATATTGCAAAAGCAAATGGGATTAACAGGATTGAATTGGATTATTGGTTCAATAATGAAATCGCAAAGAGCTTTTATAAGAAGAGAGATTTTGTGAAATATCGAGAATTTGTTTATAAAGATATTTAATATTAATGCTAAATCATAGTCCAAATGACAAAAAAGAGGTGCGAATAGCACCCCTTTTTTTATGTTGTTTATCATTTTAATCTTCTTAACCAAACCCGTTACACAAAAACGAGTCAGCCTTTTGGTTTAATTATTTGGAATCTGATCCATTGTTCTGTCAAAATGGCGGCAATGGTTCCAAGGATCAATCCATTGTTCAAAAGGGATGCAAAGATGATCGGCAATTGCTCCGTCGCTTTTACCGGAATGAACATCGCCCCCACGCCAATGAGCAAGGATACTCCTGAAACTATCCGGGCCAATGGCTTATCGGTTTCTTTATCCAGTTCACTTAAAGCAATCCCCACCATCCTTGAAAAAATCACGAAAGTTACTGCATAGCCCACCGGAGTCGGAATGGCAGCCATGATTCCCATGACGGATGGGAATAAAGAAAGGATGGTGATCATGATAGATCCAAAGATAAATGGCTTGATGGATGTTATAGAAGTCGCTTGAACATATCCGGCAGCCCCGGATATCGGAACAGGTCCAACCGCACCGAAGATTCCTCCTGCAGCTTGGTTGATCCCGGATATAAGACCGGCTTTTTTATAATTGGGACTTGGCCTTTTCCCTGTAATCCGGCCTTGGACCTCCTCCATCACCCGTACGGAAGCGATCATATTAGTGGTTAGGAGGATGGCAACAAATATTGCAGTAGTAATCATTCCACTATCGAATCTTGGCGGTCCAAAAGGGAATATCTGAGGCAATGAAAAGATGGCTCCTCTGTTTAAAGGAATTGAAGGTGCCTCCCCTAAAAAATAAAAGAGTATCCATCCGAGCAGCAAACTGATCAAGATGGAATACTGGCTGATCCATTTCACCTTCAAGCTCCCTAAAAAATAGGTCAAAATAATGACGGCAATGCTCCCAAGGAGGACAGTCGGCTGTACATGCGTTTGTTCATTCGACAGCCCGAGCATGCCCTTCATAAACGATCCGCTCAATTGAAGAATAAGTAATACCAAATATACGAATGTTGCGGTCGGGGTGAATAGATTCTTTAACTTTTCAATCAAACCAAAACCTGCTAATAGAAAAAAAACGAGTGCACTTACAATCATCCCCGCTTCCAGCGATTGCAAGGTGGCTTGGCTGCTTGAATAAATGGTGCCAATGAAGCCTGCATATATGGCAAAGACGCTCCACCATAATCCTGCCGGCCCTTCATTGATAGGAAGTTTATGTCCGAGTGAAGCCTGCAGTATACTTGAAATCCCAAGGACAAAAATGGTTCTTTGCACAAACTCTGCTGTTGCAGAAGGTGATAAATGAAATAAATCACCGATTGCGATTGGGGCTACGATCGATCCCGCAATCATAAAAGCCATCCATTGGATGGCTCCAAATATGTATTTTGACAAAATCGCTCACCTACTTTTTTTGGTACAGTGCAGTCATACTGTTTTTTAATGATGTCCATGCCGACTGATCTGCAAAATATCTTGCCCATGCTGCAACGCCAGCCAGCTGATATTTTTCCGCTAGGGCAGTCCGGTTTTGCAGTGAACATTCATCCTCTAACCACATTTTATAAGTTGCTTGTTCTTTTTCATTCGTATAGCTTACAAAGTTTTGTCCGGAATCTTGATCATAAATCGGAGTCAGTTTCCTTTCGGTGATCCATTGTTTAGCCTCATCCATTTTTAATGCTTTAGAAGAAACGGTGAGACTTCCGTCTGATTGTTTCTGTTCCTTCCACAATCGTGTAAATAGCGGAATTCCAAGCACCAGCTTTTCATTTGGTACAACTTTTAACAAAGCCTTTAGGTTATTTTCTACCCACGGAATGCTTGCGACACTTCCAGAAGTCTGGGAATTTGCCCCATGCTCATCGTATGCCATCACGATCATGTAATCAACAGATCTGGCCAACTCTTGGCGATCATAGAATTTAGACCAATTCCCGCTCGAAGAAATGAAGGTAACATCCATGGAAATAATCAATCCAGCCTGATGAAGCCTGGCAGCTGCTTCACGGACAAATTGAGTCACATACTCCTTGTCTGAAAAGGAGACATTTTCAATATCCAGGTTGATTCCATTTAATTGATACAGTTTGCTGTAATGTATCAATTCACGGATAATATTCTGTCTGCTCTCAAAGCTTTTAAATGCCTCGTGGGTAAGTTCTGGATCAAACGAGTTTGTAAAGACGCCCCATATTTGATTATGATGATTTTGAGCCCAGCGCACATATTCCATTGAGCCGAGGTTGTCGATATCTCCTTTCTCATTGAGGAGATGAAACCACGTAGGTGATACAATATTGATCCCTGGAAGTTCGCCAAGCTTCTTGACATCAGGATTCTTAGAATATACCGTTTCCCAAGTCAGCTGTATCGGAAGGGGGCTTTTTATCGGCTTCCACGATTCTTGGTCCATTCTAACATGAACGGTTCTCTTGCCCTTTAAATGTATGTAAGACTTCCTGATATACCCTGAGATTCCAGAATCGGTTCTAGCCAGATAGTATCCTCTCTCTTCATTAATGATCGCAACCTCTTCTCCGTTCTCCACTTGATCTACATATGGTGATTGCAAGTCGGGTTCCTTTCTGAGCCGTAAAAATGCAGGTCTTGCATCTTGTCCCTCGACTTCTCCTTTAAGATGCGTTTCCCCATCTTTTTCAATTTGTATGATCTCTGTCTCCTTAAACTCTTTATATTGAAGTGGATAAAAGGAAATAAGGGGATCCAATGCTATGTATTGTTTTTTGTTTATCTCCATATTAATAGGAAAATGCAATGTTACAGGCCTTTCATTAATGTAATACTTCAATGATGAGTCGGGCATGTTGATGACTTTGTTTTTTGTTGTAATGACGACTGAATGTGTTGCCGGATCCTCATATACCGATGAATCCACATGCTTCATTAAAAAAGATGCAGGTACGTATACCACTCCATTTTTGATGACGGCATCCCCTTCAATTTTATCTTCAAATACGATCGGATGCTGAGCCGTCTTAAACGCTGCCTTTTGATTCGAAGCAAATGGATAAAAATAAAATAATAGATAGCCAGTGATGGAAAGAAACAGAAAACATGCAATTATGGCAAACATCACGCTAGTCTTCGGCGCTCTTTCCTGTTGTATAACTTCCATTTCATTTCCTCCCCATTTCATCGTACAAGAAGTGGGGAATGAAGAAAAGAGAAATTACCCATCTAGAAAATTCTTTTTATTTCTCAACTTTATTCATGGTACAATAATAGAACCTGTGACAGATTTGAAATAAAGGAGCTTTGTAAATGCTATATGCACTTATTCTTTTACTCGCTTATCTATTAGGATCGATCCCATCCGGATTGATTGTAGGAAAGGCATTTTATGGGGTGGACATACGGGAACATGGAAGCGGAAATTTAGGAGGCACCAATACATTCCGCACATTGGGGGTCAAAGCCGGACTTGCTGTGACAATCGCTGATATTCTAAAGGGTACATTGGCTACCAGCCTTCCGCTAATATTCGGTTTTGATCATCTACATCCATTATTGGTGGGAACTTTTGCTGTTATCGGACACATGTTTCCGGTTTTTGCAGGATTTCGCGGAGGTAAGGCTGTCGCCACTTCTGGCGGTGTGCTATTGGGTTATGTGCCGATTTTATTCCTAATCCTTATTGCTGTATTCTTTATCAGCTTATATTTGACGAAATACGTATCGCTTTCTTCCATGATTGCAGCCATTGTAGCCTTTGCCACCAGCCTTTTTTACAACCATGAGCCGGACATACCGCTGATCATTGTCATCGGGTTAATGGCCTTCTTTGTCATTTATCGCCATCGCGCCAATATAAAGCGTATCATCAACGGAACCGAACCGAAAATAAAATGGCTCTAAACCTACTTGCAGCTGCAGTAGGTTTTTTATTTTTTCTCCTATTTATATAGTAAAATAAAACTATCAATATTAATGGAGTTTAAGATGATGAAAAGAATATGTGTCATTACAGTAATCCTGCTTCTGCTGTTGATAGGAGTGCTTTTAGGATGGCAGTATCATGAATCTGCAAAAAATGCTTTTTTCCATACGGTGCATTCAGTTGGTCACAATGCGATGCATTCCGTTGCTGCCGAAACAAAGTCGTATGGGACTTCAGCCACTATCGGAGAAATCGGCGATGTCCTCCTCCATGATTGGGTATATGAAGATGCAAAAAAATCATCAGGCTATCAATTTGATAAAATGCTGGCCAAAGTTAAACCGATGTTAGAGAAGCCTGATTTCTTGATTGCCAATGAAGAATCGATTCCTGCTGGAGAATCCATGGGGATATCAAGCTACCCTATCTTCAACAGTCCATTTGAGATTGTCGATACACTGAAAAGAAACGGTGTGGATTTGATATCGAGTGCCAATAACCATGCGATGGACAAGGGCCCGAGGGGAATATTGAGTGCCATTCAATATTATGAAAAGAAAGGAATGCCTTATGTAGGAATCAACAAAAATCAAGCAGATCAAAAGCGTCTAAGGGTGTTCAATGTTAACGGCATTTCCGTTGCCGTTCTAGCCTATACATTTGGCACCAATGGAATCCCAATCCCTGATGGAAAGGGTTATCTCGTAAATGTAATCGATGAACCAAAGATGATTGAGGATATCCAAGATGCGAGAAAACATGCAGAAGTTGTTGTCCTGAGTATTCATTGGGGAAATGAATATGTCCGGAAGCCGAATGAGATCCAAAAGAAACTTGCAAAAGATCTGGCCAATGCCGGTGCGGATATCATTTTCGGCCATCATCCTCATGTACTGGAGCCGATCGAGAAAATCAAATGCACCGACGATAGAAATGCTGTTGTCGTATATTCCCTCGGGAACTTCTTGTCTGGGCAGCTATGGGACTATAAGGATATTGGAGGACTCGCCACTGTGGACATACATAAAAAAATTGACGGAGACAATAAGACGATCAAAATCGGTGAAGTGAATTTCGAACCAACCTTCGTTTTAAGCAAGCATTTCAGACACTATGAAGTTCTGCCATTAAAAGACGCTTACCGTGAGGGACTGGTTGACCATTCCCCTGATGAAATTGAGAACTTTATGTTTTCTTCGATTTCCCATTAAAAAAACGAGCCGATGATGGCTCGTTTTTTCCTTAGTGGCCGGATCCAAAAATCGATTGATGAAACACGATTAGAAAGATGGTCGCGGCAAACAGTATAGATAATATAGAAATTCTCATACGCATAGAAGGTAATTTAACAAGGATGAAATAGACTCCAGCGCTTATGATAATAAAGGAGAATGCCTGAATAAAACCACCTGTTTTGTGAAGCTGAAAGATGCTCAAAACCGCCAAGCCAATAAATACTGTCAATCCTGCAATGGTATAAATTTTGTTCTTCAAAATTTCCCCTCACTCTTTTGATGGATTTGATTAGAAGTATGTAAAAAAATTCGTTATACTGTTTAGACTACCACATTCCAAATGAACCGCATGACGATCTGAAAGGAGATACAGCATGAACATTTATATATCTGATGATGCACTTAAATGGTTTAAAAAAGAAATGGATATTCAAAAAGGCGAATATGTTCGATTTTTTGCCCGGTATGGAGGAAGCAGCCCGGTCCAGCAAGGATTTTCATTAGGCGTGACCAAAGAGGAGCCCATAGATATGGCAGTGAAATACGAGCATGAAGGAACAACCTTCTTTATCGAGGAGCGCGATGTTTGGTACTTTGATGGCCATGATTTACATGTTATAGTCGACGATAAACGCAATGAACTTCTATACGAATATAAAAAGGAAAACAGCCTCAGCTGAGCAATATCCCCTTTAAAAAGGGGATATTGCTTTTTTATACATTTTTAATTTATCCATCAATAAATCAATGGTTGAAAAGCTCCAATTGGCTGGAAAGTCCTTCATTTGCCAATATCTCTATCTGCCTCTCCCCCAGCAGGTCAAAATGGGAATAACCATCCTTTCGATGGTGGATCCACTCCTTTTTCAGTCCATACTGTTTTCCCCATGCTGCCAATCGGTTTAAATCACTGCACCCCACTTTTGTGACCGTCTTGCATTGTGGAAATCGATCATCCAGCCAATAGTGTGTTAAAAATGAGATTTTCCCTTGATCTATTTCTCTTTTCCATTGTGTTAAAGACTCCTTGGATATCCCGAAAGCCACTTTGCCACCCTCTTATTATTTCTTTTCGTTCATATAAGCTTCATGCCAATCCGGGAAGTGCTTTTTCACTGAGATCGGTCTGAATGAATCTTTTTTCACACAGACATGCTTTGATGTACCCGAGAGAGCAAGCTCGTGATCCTCTGTATAGATTTCATATCCATAGACCGACCTTAACCCGTCATATTCTTCAATCCAAGTATGTATGATTGCTTTTTCCCCGTATCGGACGGGTTTCTTATAGGACACCTGAATATCCATGACAGGTGAGATTATGCCATCGTTTTCCATATCTGCGTAGCGGAAACCTAAGTCTTCGATGAGCTGAGTACGGCCAAGTTCCATCCAGACGAGGTAGTTGGCATGATATACAACCCCCATTTGATCAGTTTCTGCATAGCGTACATCGATGGTCTTTTTAGACACTAACATGTTAAAGCACCTCTCCTATCTCTATATTTCCCATAAGAAATTATAGCATGTAATGGGAAGAAAAATGAAACGAGACCGTCCCAAGCATAGGGACAGTCCCGATAAAAGTTATTGATAAGAGTTTTGATCATCCCGAAAGCCAGATTTGCGAGCTTGAGCTTCATCCTTCATTTCATCCCTCATTGCCTGAATGCTTTCTCGGCGTCTCTCATTCTTCGCTTTTATCTGTTCAGTTTGCTGAACACTCTCGGAAAACTCCATGGATGCCTCGGCTTTCTCCATGTTTTCGATTGTGTTTTGAACCATGTCCTGCAACTTTTCAACATTATCATTACGGTTATCCGGATTTGGTGTATTTCTTGTCATAATGAAATTCCTCCTAGAGAAAAGTAATGGCTGCTACACAATACATAGTATGTGCGGTTCCCATGTCATTATTAGTGTGAAGATTTAACATCTTTCTGCTACTCGCCTTTTGTTTGGATCACTTGTGCATGCTGGCCCGATTGGTCTTGCATTTGTTTCCCTTTATTGCCTCCAGCGGATCGCGGCTGTGTACCAATATGGTTTGGAACAAAGTGTTTTCTGCTTCCTTTTGGATTGCTCATGAAAAAATCCCCCCTTGATATCAGTTTTTCCTGATGAGGGGAGATTATGAATTCACATAATTGGTTTATTCTGCTTTTCTTACATGCTTTTCTTCGAGTCGTGCTTCAATTCGCTCTAATGCTTCTGTATCTTTCAATAATGCTTGTTTATTTTCAAGCACTAAATCGGCAAATGATTTTTTTCTTATTTTTCGCATCCATTGACACTCCTTTTATCGCTTAGTGTTCCTAGTATGGACGCAAATTGAAAATATTATAATTATTTTGCAAATTTTTGAAAATCTTCATACGTCATGATGCCGATGTGTTTCTTTTGGATGACACCTTTCCCATCGATTAAATAAGACATCGGTATAGTTAAAACACCATATTTTTCATTTACGGCATTATTTTTGTCAAGCAGGATCGGGAAGGTGATCCCGTATTTCTTTGAAAAACTTTCTACATCACCAGTGGAGTCTATATTGATCGCCAAAATGACTGTATTTTCGGGCAGCTTCTGATAAAATTTCTCCAATTCAGGCATTTCCATTTTACATGGGGAGCACCATGTAGCCCAGAAATTCAAGATGACTTTCTTACCTTTGAATTGTGATAAAGATTTATTCTTTCCATTTAAAGATTTTAACGTGAAATCAGGTGCGATCGTTCCCGACTTCAGCCCAGGAAGGTTGTCATCCGTAAATGCAGCCCCATTAGCTGCATATACCTTGGCATCATTCTCAGCTGGCGTCTTTCTTTCGATGGCTTGAACAATTAAGGTTGTAAACATTATGGCGAATATGAAAAATACCACCAATTTCTTGACCAATACTTCACCCCCGAATGGCTTGTCAACATTAGCCTATTCCAAACATCTGAAAAATATTTCAGATGTTTGGAATACACGAGTTTCAAATTAATCAAACGTTTGATTAATTTTGTCGATTTGCATTGGGGTTTTAATCAAACGTTTGATTAAACGATGTCGACTTTGGGGTATTATTGGTCAATCCTACTGTCAAAAAGTGTTGAAATTAAGAATCTTTCTTCAAGATGACTGGAAGTGTCGTTTTTAATCAAACGTTTGATTAAATTTGTCGTAACATGCAAAAAGCCACTTTGCTTTTCGCAAAGTGGCTTTTCTGATGATTGATTACGCGTTCAATTTACCGCGAAGCACCATTTGTAGGATGCCTCCATGGCGGTAATAGTCAACTTCCACATCGGAATCAAAACGTGCAAGAACTTCGAATACCTTCTTGTTTCCTTGATCGTCTGTAGCCGTTACAGTTAGAATATCGCGTGGCTTAACATTTTCATCGATTTGAACATCAATTGTTTCATTACCTGTTAAACCTAATGTTTCCGCGTTCTCACCTTTTTTGAATTGAAGCGGCAATACGCCCATCATAACCAGATTAGAACGATGGATGCGCTCATAGCTTTCAGCGATGACTGTCTTGATGCCCAATAGGTTTGTACCTTTGGCAGCCCAGTCACGGGAAGATCCCATTCCATAATCTTTGCCGGCAAGGACAGCAAGACCTGTTCCATTCTCTTGATATTTCATGCATGCATCATACATAGCCATTACTTCGTCAGTCGGCAAGTATGTCGTGAAGCCGCCCTCAGTACCTGGCGCCATCCCGTTGCGGATGCGTATGTTCGCGAAAGTACCGCGCATCATAACTTCATGGTTTCCTCGGCGGGAACCATAGGAGTTGAAGTCTCTGATTTCTACTCCATTATTGCGCAAGTATTTACCTGCAGGCGTGTCTTTACCGATTGCACCTGCTGGTGAAATGTGGTCAGTTGTGACGGAATCACCAAATTTACCTACTACCTTTAATCCTGATAAAGGTTTAACTTCATCAGCATTCGGTGCCAGCCCTTCAAAAAATGGAGGGTTTTGAATGTAAGTAGAATCTTGGTCAAAGCTGTAAAGCGGCTCATTGCTTGTTTTGATTTCGTTCCAGCGTTGGTTGTCTTCAAACACGCTTTCATATTCTTTGCGGAATAATTCAGGTGTTACTGATTGCTTAACTGCAGCCTTCACTTCTTCAGAAGTTGGCCAAATATCTTTAAAGAAGACATCGTTTCCGTCTTTGTCTTTTCCGATTGGATCATTTTTAAGATCGATATCGACTGTTCCAGCCAAAGCATATGCCACTACAAGTGGTGGTGATGCCAAGTAGTTGGCTTTGACCAATGGGTGGATGCGTCCTTCAAAGTTACGGTTACCGGAAAGAACAGATGTCACAAGAAGGTCGGAATCAGAAACAGCAGTTTCGATTTCTTCTTTTAACGGACCTGAGTTCCCGATACATGTTGTACAGCCGTATCCTACCAAGTTAAATCCAAGCTTTTCTAGGAAAGGAAGAAGGCCGGAATCTCTTAAGTAGCCTGTAACGACCTTTGAACCAGGTGCTAAAGATGTTTTTACGTAAGATGGCACTTCCATGCCAAGGTCAGCAGCTTTCTTCGCTACAAGGCCCGCACCAAGCATAACGTATGGATTTGATGTATTTGTACAAGATGTAATCGCTGCAATTGCAACTGCACCTGTTTTCATTGTAGTCTCATCACCATTTGTGAAAGAAACTTTAGCTTCTTTATTAAATTCGGACTCATCCAAACCAAAACCTTGGTTTCCTGCAGGTGCAGTGACGGCTTTGTGGAAAGAGTCTTTCATGGATGAAAGCGGGATTAAATCTTGTGGACGCTTTGGTCCAGAAAGATTCGCTTCGATTTCAGACAAGTTGATTTCCACTACATCTGTGTAAGTTGGATCTTCTTTGTCTGGAGTGAAGAACATATTGTTCTCTTTCAAATATTGTTCAACCATACGGATATGTGTCTCATCACGTCCTGTTAAACGCAAGTAGTCCAGCGATTCTGCATCGACTGGGAAGAATCCGCAAGTTGCACCATATTCAGGAGCCATATTGGCGATTGTTGCGCGGTCAGCTAATGGAAGCGTTGCAACACCAGCACCGAAGAATTCAACGAATTTCCCAACTACGCCTTTGCTGCGAAGTACTTGAGTAACTTTTAATGCAAGGTCAGTGGCAGTTGCTCCATTTGGAAGTTCACCAGTCATTTTTACACCGATGACTTCCGGGATCGGGAAATATGATGGTTGGCCAAGCATACCTGCTTCAGCTTCAATTCCACCAACGCCCCAGCCAAGTACACCGATTCCGTTGATCATGGTTGTATGTGAATCTGTTCCAACCAATGTATCTGGATATGTTTCAAAATCGCCTTCAGTTGTTTCGATTGCATGAACGACATTTGCTAAGTATTCAAGGTTGACTTGGTGTACGATACCTGTTGCAGGTGGTACAGCGCGATAGTTTTTGAATGCTTTTTGAGCCCAGCTTAAAAATTGGTAACGCTCGGCGTTGCGTTCAAATTCCAACTCCATGTTTCTTTCAAGTGCATCCGGAGTGCCGTATTTGTCAACTTGGACTGAATGGTCGATGACGAGGTCGACTGGGATTTCAGGGTTGATTTTGTCAGGGTCCCCTCCCATGTCGGCCATTGCTTTTCTAAGCGATGCCAAGTCTACGACTGCTGGAACACCAGTGAAGTCCTGAAGGATTACACGTGAAGGTTTGAATGGCACTTCAGCATCCTTTACTTCTGGTGAACCCCATTTTGATAAATTTTCAACGTGCTCTTTTGTGATTACGCGTCCATCCAATTGACGCAATACAGATTCCAATAATACTTTTACTGAGTAAGGCAGACGTGAAACTTCTGCTACGCCAGCTTCTTCTAAAGCTGATAAACGATAATAGTGATAACGTTTTCCTTCTAATTCGAAAGAAGAACGAGCGCTAAATACATCGTTCTTTGCCATCTCGATTCCCCCTCTTAAGAGATTTTAAAATTAAGTTCAAAGTTTGGGCGAAAAACTCAAAATTTGTCCGTTTTTAAGCTTTTCTCACATAATAATCTTAATATAAGCGATTACATAAGTAAATAACAAGAAAGTTATTGTTTTTGATAAGTTTTGCTTATTGTAAAACTGACTTTGAACAAAATTCCTTATTAAGTGTAACATATTCCCTTTCTTATTACTCGCCTGAACTATCGAGAATATTCATAATATTATTTTAGGAAAATAAAAATGTGTTGTTTAAGTAATGATTCCACCCATTCGGCATGTAGTAAAATGACGAATTGGGCACATACTAATTCCGTGGAGGTGAAATGATTATGACAAAACGAAAAGCCAACCACGTAATACCTGGGGCCAATGCCGCAAAATCGCAAGGAAATGGTGCCGGCTACAACGAAGAACTTGCCAATGAACCGTTAACAGAAAAAGAACGCCAAAATAACAAAAAACGCAAAAAGAACCAATAAAATAAGCGGTGTACCTTCGGTGCCAGGCACCAGGGTACACCGCTTCTCGATTAATCTTGATAATCGTTTACTTCCTGTACAAGCGATTGCAGGTCTGATCTGTATTTTTCCAATTGTGTACGCTGGTGCTCGCTTGCTGTCTCCAGGGCATTTTCAATTTGCTGATAGGCTTCATTCACTTCATTTTTCAGATGGGCAAGCTGTTGACCGTAGCTTCCCCCATCTTTGACGACTTCGCTATATGCATCTTGAGCTTGTTCGTAGCCCTGCTGCGCAGCTTGAAAAGCTTGCTGCTTATTTTTATGGTATGGCATTCTTTGATCTCCTTTATATTAAAATGATTGCACCATATAGGATGGACAAATTCCCGGAATTTATTCAGTATACGATCGCCGATTCGGACAAAACCTATTTTCAGGAGGGATGGATATGAACAAAAACGATAGCAAAGACATGAGAAAAAATGCCCCTAAAGGTGAAAACCCCGGCCAACCGGCACCACTTAGCGGATCACATAAAGTAAAAAACCGCCAGCACACAAGACAAAAACACAACAGCGGCCATGATATGTAGAAAAGCGCAGGCAGCTTGTTTAGAGGCGTATAGACTGGACTGAAGCGCGTGAGATAAAGGAAAAACGATTGGCGTAAGCCAATCGATGTTGACTTATCGTAAGCGCGCTGAGGGAAGTCTACTAGCCTCTAGCTGGCGGAGCTGGACAAAAGAAAAGCGCAGCCGGCTTGAACAGAGGCGAAGAGATTGGACTGAAGTGCGTGAGATAAAGGAATCACGAAGAGGGTCAGCGATTCGATGATGACTTATCGTAGACGCGCTGAGGGAAATCTTACAGCCTCTAGCCGGCGGAGCTGGACAAAAGAAAAGCGCAAGCAGCTTGAACAGAGGCGAAGAGATAAAGAACAAAGGCTAAGTTCGCCACGTCCTCGAAAAATGAAAGGCATTTTTCTTCGTGCGATGCGTCGCTCCGAAGATTTCCTTGTCCTGTGGCAACGCCTTTGCTAGTACATCCTGTACGTCGAAGATAAAGGAATCACGAAGTTCGTCAGGAATTATCGAAGAAGACGTGAAATGACCTCATTAGTTGGGGTCATTTTTTTTTGGTTTTTTTAGGCATCTTCCCCTTTTCCATTATAACTAGTCCCTTTGCCTTCACTAATTTGTACGTTCGTGAATAAACTGAAAAAAAGTAATTTTCGGGGGCACTTTTCATGGATGAGAATCAGTTTGACAGCGGGGAACTTGAAAAATGTTTGGAGCAAATGTTTTTAGATCCATTAACATCGTTACTGGACTACACTCAGTTTCGTGTGGATGTATTTGAGACAGGTGAAGAAATAATTGTGGAAGCGTTGTTTCAAGATTCCCATTTTCAAGAAATAATCCTTGCCCGGAAAGATGAATGTTTGGAGATTGAAATCGTCCTGGATGACCAGTCCAAGAGAAAACGGGATATTTCGTTTCCATTTTCATTGCAATTCATCCCGTTCGAAACATTTTGGGATGATCGCCGGTTGGAAGTCAGGATGAAAAAGAAAATTGAATCCAGTCCACAGCCGACTATGTATCGAATTCAAAGCAGCTGATCATATAAATCCGAGCTTCTGTATATGCAGAAGCTTTTTTGTTTCTGTTTTTTCTGACAAATTTATATTGCCCCATCCGTAGGTCAGAAGTATGATAAATAATGACAGTTTTTTTAAAAGGTGGAATTTTTCGTGGAACATATACCTGTTACATATAGTCCCTTCATTCTTGTAGTGTTATCCGTATTAATCCCTTTAGTAGGTGCGTACACTTTTTTTGAAATATATTTATTATTAATAAATAGGGCATTGTCCCGGAAACAGCTCTTGAGCGGAGCCATCATCTTAGGAGTAAGCATTTGGTCGGCCGCGGCTACAAGCATTATTTCCATTGAAGGCGGGCAGTCCTTTCAGCTTGATTGGCTGATTGGTTCATTATTATTAGTGTTCGCTTCTGCATTCCTTTCGCTTTGGTCCATTTCAAAAGCTCCCCGGACCGTATATTTGTATGTGTTTTCCGGTTTTTTGTTGAGCATAGCGATTATTGGCGCACAAATGATGCTGGATAAAAGCTTGATCGGGATTCACATATTTAACAATGATCAATCTTTTTGGCTAATCTCTGGAGTCGTTTGTGCAATCAATATTAGCAACATGGTTATTTTCTTCTACATCCTCGCGAGAAATGTGTCCATACTTAAATATTGGCTCACGTTATTTTTGAGTATTTCTATTTTTGCCATGAATTATTTGACTTTATCCACCTCTACTTTGGGTATCGATTCTTCCACTTACAATGGCTATTCCATCCATGAAAATAACTTGGTATTCATTATTTTATCATCGATGTTTATAGTAGTTGGTATTTTACTGATGATCTCTCAGTTCAAGCAAAAGCAGTGGGAAAATCAAGCAGCTTGGAAGAATGTTCAACTTCAGTCTCTTTTTAAGCAAAATCCGGATGGAATTATCATTTTTAATAAAGATGGCCGTGTGGTCAGTGCAAACCCAGCGAGCTGTAAAATTACGGGCTTTTCTTTCAATGATAGCAATGGACAGGAATTCACTAAGTTTATTTCTACCACAGATATTCAAATGGCAACAAAGTATTTTAAGGAGTCCATTAATGGAAAGATCCAGCAATTTGAAATCCTTAGTTATCATAAAAATGGCCGGGAGCTCATGTTGAGGGTCCAATCCTTCCCCATCATGAATGACCAAAAGATCACCGGTATTTATGTGATTTTTCAAGATATGACCGCTCTTCACTCCTTGCAATCCGATTTAATGGAGAAGGAAGAACATTATCGTCTTGTTTCTGAAAATATGAGTGACTTAGTAAGTGTGCTGAATAACAAAGGGAAAATTGAGTTTGTTTCCCCTTCACATCAAAAAATCCTCGGATATCCACCTGATTTTTTGGATGGATTGCAGATCAATCATTTTATACATCCTGATGATTTTCATGTCTTGCTTTCTAAATATAAAGTGATGATGAAGTCGAAAGAACCTGTCCTAGCCAATTATCGCCTGCTTCATCAAAGCGGCCATTATATTCCTACGGAGTCTTATGTGGTCCCTATTTTGGATGAAGAAAAACAGCTTCAAAAAATGCTTGTCTCATCCAGGGATATTACTGAAAGAAAAAAATATGAAGAGGAATTATTGGATAGTGAGACAAAATATCGTGTGATTGCCGAATATTCTTATGATCTTATCCGCGTCATTGACCCTTCTGGAATTGTCCGTTACGCTTCTCCCTCTCATGAATCCATTCTCGGTTATTCAGCAGAGGAAATTATAGGGGCAAAATTCAATCAGAATATCCATCCAGATGACTTTGAAGAGGTGTCAGGAAGGTTCTATCGGAATTTAAAAATGGTTAAGCATGAGATACTGGAATATCGAATGAAATGTAAAGGTGGAGAATGGATCTGGGTGGAAGCACACTGTAATCCAGTCTATGATACCCAAGGCTATTTCAAGCATTATGTCATTGTTTCAAGGAATATTTCTGAGAGAAAAGCTTATGAAGCACAGCTTGAACAACTTGCGTTTTATGATTTGTTGACTGAAATTCCGAATCGTAGGTTGTTTCAATCTGAATTTACAGCCTTGATTGATCATGCTTCAGCCAATAATGGAAGTTTTGCATTGTTCTTACTCGACTGTGACCGTTTTAAGTGGGTGAATGACACATTCGGCCACGATACAGGCGATGCTTTATTAAGATGTTTTGTCAGAAGAATCAAGAAGATTTTGTCCAAAGGCGATATTTTTGCACGCCTGGGTGGAGACGAATTCGCGATAATTCTTACGGATGTCCATCTCCAACATGAAGTTGAGATATTTGCGAAACGTATGGTGGAATCCCTGCAAAAAAGCTGGGAGGTCAATGGCCATGAATTTGTGACCACCTCATCAATCGGAATTTCCTTGTTTCCTAAAGATGGGAATTCGATCAATCAATTAATGGCTCATGCAGACCAAGCGCTTTATCAAGCAAAGGAATTCGGAAGAAATAATCATCAATATTACTCATTGGAAATGGAGAAGAAGCTAACAAGGAAGCTCGACATTGAAAACGGTTTGAAGACAGCTTTGAAACAGGAGAGATTTCATCTTGTTTATCAGCCTCAAGTCCTTCTTTCCAATGGTGAAATAATCGGAGTGGAGGTATTGCTAAGATACACCCATCCAGATCTTGGACCGATTTCCCCTGCCGAGTTCATTCCTTTATGTGAGCAGTCCGGCATGATTGATGAGGTTACCCATTGGGTTTTATCAAATGCATTTCATCAGCAAAAGCTATGGGAGAAAAGTGGTTTTCCTCCCTTGAAAATGGCCATTAACATATCTCCGATCACATTTGAAAAGAAAGTGTTTGTCGAATCTGTTGAGAGAATGCTGGTGGAATTCGATATAACGCCTGAATTGATAGAATTTGAGATAACGGAAGATGCCTTTATGCATTTTACACAGGAAGTAAAGGAAGCGATTGTGGCATTGAAATCAATGGGGATTCACATTGCCTTAGATGACTTTGGATCTGGCTACTCTTCTTTAAAGCAACTTAAGGAGCTGCCAATCGATAAAATTAAAATTGATCGTACCTTTATTCAAAATGTCCCTGCCATGAAAAGGGACCAAGCCATCATCGAAAGTATTTTGAGTCTGACGTTGAAATTGAATAATGAAATTATTTGTGAAGGAATTGAGACAAAAGAGCAAGTGGATTATTTATTAGCCCAAAACTGTCTTTATGGCCAAGGGTACTATTTCAGCCGACCACTCCTGGCAATGGATCTAGTGGAAAATTGGCTTGAAAAGGCAGTTCTTCAATAATAAAAAAGCGCCCATCCCTTGTACAGGTGGTGGGCGTTTCAATTAGGATATTTTTTCATCGGTTACATCTTCGATTGTGACAAACTCTTCGGATATGGGTCTTAATTTTTTTCTTCCAATCGCCAAATAATAAATTGTTCCAAGACCAAATACGATAAGAATCACAAAAATCAATGGAACTTCAATGCCAAAAACAGGCATATTTGTCGTTAAGATTGAATATCGAAGGACACAGTAGAATGAAAATAAACCTAATACTAATGAAATGGCTGGAATTATCGGGAACATTACTTTGAACGGCCTATCCAAACGCGGTTCATTCTTTCTTAATAAGAACAAGGAAATGAGACTAAGGCAATACATTGTAATCGCCCCAAATACCGAAAGGGTTATCAACGCATTTGCAAAGTTTGCTGAACCGGCACAAATCACACCGATGGACCCTGGAACGATCAATCCCCAATGAGGGACCCCTCTCTTGGATAATTTAGATAAAAAGCGAGGTAAATATCCTGCTCTTGCCAGTGCAAATGTCTGACGTGAATAACCGATGATAATTCCGTGCAAACTTGCGATTGTACCAAATAATCCTATTATAGCAACAGTGATCGGCAACAGACTTCCCTCTCCATATATATTAGCCAATGCTTGTGGTAAAGGATAATCTGCAGGTTTCCCTTCTCCTACGCCAAGGCCGGCTGTTACCAGCAATGTTAATATCGTACATGCTACAAGAGTCAAAATTCCGGAGATGAACCCTTTAGGGATGTCTTTTTTAGGATCACGTACTTCTTCAGCCGCCATTGCCCCGCCTTCTATTGCTAAAAAGAACCAAATCGCAAATGGAATCGCAGCCATTACTCCTGTCCATCCATGGGAAAATGAGCTTTCATTGAAAATTACCTTTGCATCGATATGGGGCAGTCCTGCTGCATAATAGATTGCTAACCCAATTAAAGCTAAAATCGTGGCAACCAGTTCAATAAGCGCAGCGCCCTTAACGCCGATCAAATTAATAAGAATGAATAGGACAAATACTCCTACAGTGGCATATACCGGATGTATAGCAGGAATTAAAAAGTTGATATATGCCCCCGTTGCAACTGCAATGGCAGGCGGTGCAAAAACAAATTCCAATAGACATGCAAGACCTGTCATGAATCCGCCGTATGCCCCCATGGCTCTTCTCGCGTATGCAGATGGCCCTCCTGCGTGGGGGATGGAAGTTGATAATTCTGCATAACTAAATATGAATGTCGTATAAAAGATCGTAATTATGATGGCAGCAATGATAAGCCCCATCGTCCCGCCTTTTTCAAAACCATAGTTCCATCCAAAATATTGACCGGATATGACCATCCCTACAGCAATGGCCCATAAATGAATAGGCTTAAGTGATTTTTGCAGATGATTATTTTCCATCCAATTCCTCCTTTTTAACTTGAAATTCTATTTCTATGTGATGGCTTTCGACTCTTAAAGTTGACCTCCTCTCTACAATCATTGTTTGTGAACCGACAAAAAAAGGCACCAAAAATGCAATACATTGCATTTTAGGCGCCTTTGCCTTGATTCATATTCACTTTTAGAAATTTTCAAATAAAAATAGTAATTAATTTTCATTATACGAAAACGTTTTCGCTAATTCAATATGAAAAAACGAAAAGATTTTTGGATAGGGTTCCCAAAATGTCTTATTAGTACAAATGTGAAATTCCCACCATACTCTCGCACTTATTACATTTTATGAATATATCCCCTCCAACTTTGTCTGCAGTTGCATCTTGATGACCGTCCGGACATAAGAGTTGTTTATGTTCAAGGTACACTTGCACCTGTTTGACAGTTAAGTATCTTTCTTGCCCACAATTTGAACAGCTGAATAAAACTTTTCCGTTTCGGTGCATGCGAATCGTCCGATGATGATCACAAAATGGGCAGCAGGTCCATTTTGTGATGTAGTCACCCAGGCTGACCTCTGATTTCCATGTTGCAGATTTAAGAAAGCTTTTAATCTTGATGCTTTTTTGGGGTGAGACATTCATTAATTCGAATAATAATTGAATGCCTTTCTTGGTCCAAAGTCTGGCAGGCTGCAGTTCATTTATCCCGAGTTGTTCTCCCCCAATCCACATTACCTTTCGATCTATGACGATAAATGGAAAGGTATATGAGCATTGTAATGGGTGAAATCTCTTTAATGGAATTGAAGTTGTAGAATTGGCGATTAATTTCACTTTAACTTCTTCATTCATCTTCATCAAAGACTTTTTAACCTCTTCTCCGAGTTCCCTCCAATGGGGTGTGGAAAGAATCACTTCTTTTTTTGCTTTTTGCAGGTCTGAAACCAAAGATTCTACTTCGTTCGGCCTATACCATCGAAGTCTTTTATGGAGAGAAAGGACATGTTTATTTATGATGGATGGCTGCTTTACTGCGTGATGGGAATGCAAGTGGTCCAAGAGCTTACGGACTGGTATTTGCGAGGCAGTTTTTTGCTTCAGAAATTTAGCATCGCCGAATGCCACAAATTTACCTCTTGCCCTTGTTACTGCTACATTTACTAGTCGGAGGCTCTGCTCGTTGGTCAAAAGTCTCCCAGGTGCGTTGTGTGAAGAACAATCTACAGTATCAAATAAAACCATATCCCGTTCTGATCCTTGGAATCTATGGATGGTCGCAGCCGCTAGACCTTCTTTGTCACCAGTTGTCCGATCTTCAGGAAAAAATATTTCCAGCAGCGTATTTACTAATTTTGCCTGTGCCCGATAAGGGGAGATGAATCCTATTGACGAAGTCCCTTCCGCCTGTGCTTCCAGCAAATTCTGTATGGACATTAATGCTGTGTACAAGTGAAAGCGAGAGTGGCTTTTTTGATCTTTGGCACCATATATTGCAGCAATCTGTGTATTTACCCAAATGGCCGCCTGCTGTGAAAAAGGTTTTTTTTCTGATATGGACTTCCTGTTATACCTAACAGAGGGATGGTCTTCCACATGGCCTCCATAAACATGACGGTTTGTAAATGAAGAAATATCTGGGTGCATCCTCCTCTGTTTGTTAAGGATATAAAGATGAGGATGCCGGTTCTGTGTCTCCACTGTCTTGACGATCCCTGCACGGTGGAAAATATCTTCCTTCAACCAGCGAGTGACATATTTATGGTCGGAAATTGCCACCGGAGGCAATTGCCGAAAATCACCGCTGATCAGTATTCGCTTTCCCAAGCTCGCAGCGAATCCAATTTGTGGTACATAGGCCATACTTGCTTCATCGACAATGACCAGGTCAAATGATTGAAGATAAATGGCTTGATCTGTCGCGGCTTTTGACAATGTAGCCCCGACTATTTTGGCCTGATTAATAATGGATGCTTCCTTATCTTTAAACAGCTGTCTGGAGCTGATATCAATTGCATGATAGTCTGTTTCCCCATCTGATTTAAAGCTTCTCGCTGCTAAGTGAGGGAAGCGGGATTCGACCCATTTTGCGGAAAACAAACTGGGGTGCTTGGCGATGGAACTATCGGATGAGTTCCCATATCGTATGACTTCTCCGGGAATCCATTTGTCATTTGCCTCTAAATATAGCGCGGTTTCTTCCATTAATACGTCAAGAGATGCGTTGCTATGGGCAAGGATCAGCACCTTTTGACCCTTTATGTATTTTCTTGCAGCAATTCTCGCCAACGTATAAGTTTTTCCCGTTCCCGGCGGCCCCCATAAATAGGTTGCGGGGTTATATTTAGTTCGGAGCATAAGTTCATGGATGCCGTTTTTTATAATGTCGGTCGGATGTCTTGCGATGTCGCCTGGTTTAAGGACACGCTGTATCCTCTGAAGCTTGGATTTTTTCTCCTTTGCTTCTTCGAGCCGATTGGACAGTTCGATCAGCAGCTGCCATGGCTCTGTATGAATTTCTAACTCTTTTACACGATTTCCGATAAATGAGGTCAATGAAATGATCATATCCGAACCTGATATCTGGATAACGGAACCTTGGAACCTCTTTCCATCAAGAGACGCTTTGATTGAACTTCTTTCAGGAATAATCGTTTCCATTCCTCGCTTAAAACGGTAGATTGCCTGATTTTTTTCTTTTAGCAAACATTCTCCGTTTTTTAATAAGTGCACGTCGCCACCCATTTTTTTTACTGTTTTGGCTTCATATTTAAGGGCAAATTGCCATTGCTTCATGATTGAATTCAAAATACTCATAGTAGTACTCCTCTATGATGGATTATAATAAAAAGCTCATCAGTGTTTAGAGACACAAGGTCTACCATACTAATGAAGCTTGGTTTCGTCAAATTTCAGATATCTTCATCCATCAAAAAAGGGATGCATATTCCTGCATCCCAAATAGATATTGTTTTGTTTGACTTTGTCTTATATCACTCGTCCTCCTTTTTGCTATACACCCGTTTTCCATTCATCCAAGTCTCACACACCCTCAGTTGGCGCAGATCCTTCGGTTCGACTTCCAAAGGATGATGGTCAAGTAAGATGAAATCTGCAAGAAATCCTTCTTCAAGTTTTCCTTTGTACTTGCTTGTAAACTCCATTTCTGCTGGAACGAAAGTATATCCATTAAAGGCTTGATCAACCGTTAGTTTTTCTTGTGGCATCCAGCCGTTTTCCGGTTCCTGATCCTTGTTTGTCCTGTTGACCGCCGCAAAGATGCCTTCCAATGGGTTCAATTCTCCAATCGGTGCATCCGAGCTAAGGGTAATGGGGATGCCGTGCCGGAGCAAACTGCCGAATGCATCGCAATAGGGTGCTAGGTCCTCCCCTACCCATTTTGCTTTTTTGTCCCACTCTCCCATCAGAAAAGAGGGCTGTGTTTCAATATAAGGTTTAAGCTTCTCAAGCCTCTTCAACAAATCCTCGCCTAATGTCTGGGCATGAATGATGCGGTGATGAAGCTTACTGGTCCTTGCCTCGTCCTGTTCCAGCGCAATGATGGCCTGTTCGACTGCACGATCTCCGATGGCATGCATGGCCACTTGCATGTTATTTTCTGCGGCCAGCCTGACCATCTCGTTCAATTCTTCTTGTGTATATACCAGATTACCTGCTGTATCGGGCTTATCCCGGTACGCCATTCGCAGGGCTGAAGTATGGAGACGCTGAGTGCCATCCAAAAAGATTTTGAATGCCCCTACCTTTACTTTATCGGTCCCTTCGCCAGAACGAAGTGAGAAATGTTCAAGGTAATTTGTGATGTCATTAATGTTGAATAAATAATGATGGAGATAGACCCTGATCGGCAATCTTTCTTCTTTTTCAAGCTGCGTGTAGGCATTCCATAATTTTTCAAATGAGCCGATGAAATTCAAGTCTTCTGTATGGATCGTCGTTATTCCATGCCTTAAAAGATGTGGGATGCCTGATAATATAGCTTCTTTTGCATTCTCGACGCTTCTTCCCCGAAAATGGCGTTTGATATAATGGACTGCAGTATCTTTGAATCGTCCATTCCATTGACCATCATCATTGGTTTCTTTAAAGTCATCCGGAATACCTTCGAAGTCATCTTCTTCCTTTAAAAGGTCGAGCACTTTTTGATTGACTACACATTCATGTCCATCCTGATGAAGAAAGAACATTTTCTTATCTAAATGGATTTCGTCCAAATCCTTTCCGGTAAGCAAGTGATCAATGTCCTCAAATTGACCGTCATTCAATCCCCGGCCGACAATCCAATCTTCTTCTTCCATTTGAGGATAAAATTCAGCTACTTCCCTCTTCATTTCATCCCAGCTGGTGACATGCCGCAAATCCAATTCGCTTTTCATCAAACCATAGCGCAGAAAGTGAAGGTGTGAATCTGTAAAGCTTGCAGTCATCACACGCTCTTTTGCATCGTATACATGTTCATTCTGTTCCGGTGACCTTCCCTCTATGAGATTTTCGATATACCCTTGCTCATCCAGCTTTACATGAAATATTCCATCTTTACTTTTTTTCTTAAAAGGCTGATACAATCTTACATTATCAATTATCACTGACTCGCCCTCCCAAAAAATGATCTATTTCATATGTTTCCACTGGAAAAATTGAAATAAACCTTTCTGAGTAGACGAAATAACTTGGAGAACAAAATAGTATGAGAGAAGAGTCTTTCTTTACAATACTCAAGCAAAAATTTATAATTAAAATAAATTAGCATATACTTTAAAATAGAAAAAAAAAACAAAAGAGATCTGGCTGCAACCAGATCTCCCATATACAGCCTTCACTGCAAGAAGAGCAGTGGCCAGGCAATGCAAAGCATAACTCACCCTACACTGTTGGCCGAGGCAGGGTGGGTTATTTCTTTTTGTTCATAGAAACAACAACAGCGATCACAGACACAATTAACGAACTGAACGTAATCATTAACGTCAATGCTTCATATGTTGTGACCATCGGCGACCACCCCCTTTCATTTGGGAGTGAAGCCACCATCCACCCTGCATAAAGACTGTATTGCTTTATTATAGCATAGGTTGGCCTGTTTTTTGGATGATATTCCCATAGTCCATTTGCCTTATTCTTTCCCTGCACTTCTTGCCGACAAGGCGACAATTGTTTAGGTTCATTCCAAAAAGGAAATAGTATATTCAATTACAGTATTATGGATAGGAGGATTCCTTGTGGGATTGCTGCTTTATTTAGTCATCGGGGGAATCATCGGATGGGCAGGAAGCTTCATCGCAGGCAGGAATGTGCCTGGAGGTGTAGCTGGTAATATTATTGCCGGTATTCTCGGAGCATGGATCGGAGGAATTATTTTTGGCGATAAAGGACCTGTTGTAGCAGGGATGGCTGTATTTCCTGCGTTGATCGGCTCCATTATATTTGTGATGATCATAAGTCTCATTCTTAGACTGTTAAAGAATACATGATGCAGACTATTTCTTTAGAACGCGGATGTCACCATTCAATATTTTGTTCCTATTCCAAACACAATCCCCGATGGATATGCAGCTGCCAATGATGATTGAGTTGGCGGTATGGCTGTTTTGGTAAGTTGGGCCAAAATTAATATTGGCGTTATTGGAGATATTATCAACAATGATTGAACCTACATTGATTTGAAAACACAATTTCTTCACCCCCCTCCTTCATTTTATGAAGGACACGGGTGACAAGCGTGTGTATTTGTCCATAAGAAAAACAATAACAGCCTATTTAAAAAGGATGATCCCTCTAACAGGGACCATCCTTTTTATTGATTATTAATCCAGATGAGGCTCAGGATTAGGGGTTGCTTCTGGTGTTGCCTTCGTTTTTGTCTTCTTTTTCGGTTTGATATATAAGCCGAGTTCTTTCTTCTCATGATTCAATGCTTTGTACAGTGAAATCATCATGAGGATCATGATGAACGAGAATGGGAATGCTGCGACAATCAAAGCGTTTTGCAGTGCCTGCAGTCCTCCGCTGTAAAGAAGGATTAATGCTACCGATGACTGTGCGATGCCCCAAGTCAGCTTGACAGTGTTTGGCGGCGTCAATGATCCGTAGGTTGTCTGCATTCCGAGTACGAATGTAGCAGAATCGGCGGATGTAATAAAGAATGTTCCGATTAGAATGATGGCTACAATCGATAACAATGTAGACATAGGGAACTGATTGAATACTGCGAACAATGTCTGTTCCGTTGCAAGTTTCGTCAAGTCAGCTGCACCGGATTGTTGTACATCGATGGCTGCTGTTCCAAATACGGCAAACCATAAAAAACTGACCAGAGCCGGCAAAATCAAGACGCCGAACAAGAATTCGCGGATGGTTCTTCCTCTTGAAACACGCGCGATGAAGATTCCCACAAAAGGAGACCAGGAAATCCACCATGCCCAATAAAAGATGGTCCATCCGTTGATCCAATCGCGGTGCTGGGCATTCAATGGTGCAATTCGGAAACTCATTTGCACGATGTTTTGAATGTATGAACCAAGTGAATCAGTGAATAGATTCAAAATGAATAATGTTGGTCCAACTATCAACATAAGGACAAGGAGCGCGACAGCAAGTACCATGTTTGTATTGCTCAAATATTTGATTCCTTTACTAAGTCCTGACCAAGCTGAAATCATAAATAAAACAGTAACAACCAGCACAATGATGAACTGGACTGTGAAGCTTTTCGGAATATCAAATAAATAAGATAATCCACCGTTGATTTGAACAGCTCCGAAACCAAGTGTCGTCGCTACCCCTACAACCGTTGCGAATACTGCGATGACATCCACAATCGTGCCCACGGCGCCTTTTGAGTATCTTCCTAGCAGCGGCTCAAGGGTGACACTAATTAATCCTGGTTTACCTTTTCTGAATTTAAAATATGCTAGAGCAAGTGCTACGATGGCGTAAATTCCCCAAGCATGAAGGCCCCAGTGGAAAAAAGTATACCTCATCGATTCCTTCAAGGCTTGATCTGTACCAGGCTTAGCAAGTGGCGGACTTACTGCGAAGTGGGATAATGGTTCTGCTGCACCCCAGAAGACTAGACCGATTCCCATACCTGCACTAAATAGCATTGCAAACCAAGTTCCTGTTGAATATTCAGGACGTTCATCCGGTTTTCCCAATCTGATGGAGCCGATCGGGCTCGCGATAAGGAATAAACAGAAAACGACAATTAAAGTGACTAGAATTAAGTAGTACCACCCGAAACTGGATGTGATGAAATCTTGTATGTTGGCTGTGACATCTTCGAAATTCTTTGGTGCAGCCACACCGTAAATTACAGAAGCAAGTACGATGGCAACTGTAATCCAAAATACGCTTGAAATATTTTTCATAATATTCTCCTTCCTGAGTTCAGTTATTTGGGGTAATTAAATAAAAATAACAACAGATATATATTCCCCCGATTCAATAAAAAAAAACCACGTTTTCAACCATAACAAATAACTAATGAATATTTCAAAGGAAAACCCTTAGAAACAGGTCTTTTTTACTAAAAATCCAGAATTTTTATTATTATAGATTTTTTTCTGAAGACTTTTTTCGTAAGCTTTGTTGCTATTCCTCTATTATTTTGCAATCCTGATTTCCACCTCAAGGATGCTCGCTTTTCAAGGGGCTGGATGTGAGCTGGAGTTTCTCACCTTCCGCTCCAATCATCTTTAAATAATATAAGGTTAAAAGCCTTGATCTATGAGAAAAAGTCTTTCTAAAGAATATTCTTTCACAGTGAAGATAAAAAAAGACACCTTAGTTTTAAGGGAACCCTAATTCATTCCATTGAGATAATGGTTACAGGGTATTCTTAAAACTAAGATATCTTCAATTTGGACCTTGATACATTTTAGAAAAATAGAGGACCTCCTGCACATATCTTTGACTATGATTATAGGCAAAGACGGCTTTTTTGATATGGCCATCAGCTGCCCCGTTTTTTGCCAAGTAATTCGCAGCGCTGTAAATGGCATCTTCAGGATCCCAGGGATCTGCTTTACCATCGCCATTGGCATCTACACCGTATCCCCCATATTTCTTGATGACAGCGGGGTCCGTTTTATCCTTTTCAGGGATATTACCTTTTCCCAAGCCTCCGCATGATGGATAAGACCAGCCCACAAACGTACACGGCATAAACTGCATTGGACCTTCTGCACCAGCCGAAGAAACCATATTGTGGACAGACGAGAATTTCGTTTCAACTCGATGATGGGCTGCCAACAGACTCCAAGGGATCCCGTATTTTTTTCCAGCAGCTTTATAAATGGGTATGTACTGAGGGGGAATATCCTTTTTTGCTTGATCTGAAACAAATTGATTCAATTTTTTGACGGAATTCGATGGACCGTAAATCATTATGTGAAGTCCTATTAATACAACAGGTATCAATAGGATATGAATAATTTTTATTTTAGGTTTTTTTCGATAATTTTTTCTAGGTTTGGATTTAGGTTTCATAGTCATTAAATCCTTTCTGCAAAACATCAACATTTTTCATTATAATCCACCCGCTTGCTTTTTTAAAAGAGAAAGATGAACGAATTAAGAAAATTCTTCATTTGGCGGAGAAATAATAAATTTTTTTCCAAATCGAGAGGATTTTCATGGATGGCATGGAATATTGTACATATTACGGAGGTGTTTAGATGGGATTAATCATGGATTTTTTGACAGCCTGCACTTATCTATTATTATTTTTTAGTTTTTTACTTGTATTGCTTTCGTTTGCTGAAAATAGTTATGGGAAACGGATTTGGTTTTCGGTCCTCTTTTCTATATCATGTATTCCAATCATTTATAGTCTATATATAGAGAAAAACCAAGTCGATCTCGGTGTGCATACCGGCCTGGGACTATCATTTCTATTCACATGGATCATGACAGTCATCGTATTTATCATCGGACTGATGCTATCTTTCCGAAAAACAGTTTAGTGTAAAAACCATTTTGGAACAGTCGGAATTAAAAAAAGATGAGGCTGGGACATAACTTATTCACTCCGCTCTAAAGACGAACAATATATTTTTAGCTTCTATTAAACCGCTGTTGATTTCCGCGCAAGACTTCGCTTTCCGCGGGGCGGGCGGTGAGCCTCCTCGCTTCGCTGCGGGGTCTCACCTGTCCCGCTAATCCCGCCGGAGTCTTCGTCTTGCACTCCAATCAACAGCTGGAATGTATCAAAAACTAATAAACATGCCTTAACAAGAAAAACCCGAACGAATCCGAAGTCTAAGGTAAGATTTCGAATTATAGTTCGGGATTTTCTTCGATTAAAACACTTTTGTCCCAGCCTCATCTTTTTATTTGGATCTTTGCTCCTACATTGTTTCTCTCGCTAAGAATGATGGATTTTTTGAGCGAAGTTTCAGCTTCAAAATAGCGTTTATAGAGAGAAAAGAGCTGGAAAACTTTATTTCAACGAACAAAACAGCTATTTTTACGTTAAAATCGGCATTGGGATTTTAACAACCATCTTTACGAAAACAGCCTTTTATTTCCAATGATCGAACATAGGTCCCTTTTTTCCATATATGGGATCGGTACGGGGTAATTTGACTTGCTGGATATTTGCAGCAGCCTTGCTATGATGTTGCTCGCCAGTCTTCATCAAATCAGCAGATTGTCCGCTCGGATAGGCGCCGACTACTTGGAAATCTGGGGATGCCAGTACTTTTTTATGACCGACACCAGCAGGGATGATCAAGACGTCCCCTTTCTGGACCTCTAATGTCTTTCCATTTTCTCCCCCCATCAGGATGCTGCCCTCACCCCCTACCACACCCAGTACTTCATGAGCAGTTGTGTGGAAGTGATGATACGGGTAGACTCCATTTACCCATACCCCATGCCATTCATTCGATTGAAATAGTTCACTGCACGCTTCCGGTGTATGATGGCTGTCCAGCGCCTGCTTATACACAAGAAGCGGGAGCGAAGGGTTATTAGGCGTACGGCAATCATCCTTGAAATGGTAATTATCGATTATTAACATGTTCTCCCTCCTTCGAACTGATGTATGTAAGAAAGAGGACTGTCCTTTCCCAAAAGTAAAAAGGACAGTCCTCTTCTGTTTTATTTCTTTAAAGCCTTCACAAAAGCTTCAGCAGCAGATTGGCTCGATTGAGGGTTTTGACCTGTGATGAAATTACCATCTTCCACCACATGATCCGACCATGCTTGGGAGGCTTCGAATTGAGCACCCTGTTCACGCAGCTTTGACTCCAATAAGAAAGGCATTAATGAATCCAGTCCGGTCTGCTGTTCTTCTTCATTCGTGAACGCAGTCATACTGACGCCATCGACAAGCCATTTCCCATTTGAAAGCTTTGTACCGACAAATCCTGCAGGACCGTGGCAAACAGCCCCGATTAGCTTATTGTGTTCGGCAAAATGGGCTAGCGCTTCTTTTAACGCATCGCTTTCAGGTAGATCAAACATTGTTCCATGGCCTCCTGGAAGGAAAATCCCATGATAATCTTCAAAATGGACTGATTCCAAAATTTCCGTATTCTCAAGCTTTGCAATGGGTTCGTTCCATTCATTTGGCTGCTCATCTTCAAGGCTTGTCGGATCCACAGGGATCTTTCCACCTTCCGGGCTCACCACTTTCACTTCAATGCCATTCTTTTTAAATTCTACATATGGCTCTGCAAATTCGGACAACCAAAGTCCAGTTTCATTTTCTTCATCAATCTTGCTTGAATTCGTTAAGACCATTACCACTTTTTTCACTATGATTCCTCCTAAAAAGTAAATCCTTTTTCTATTCTTTGTTTCTATAAAGACTTTATCCGATTCTAAGAGAGAATAAACGTGCAATAATATGACAAAAGTTGTAAAGGTGAATGGAAAAATCAAATCAAGCCGTTCGTTGTTTTTTAAAGCCGATTAACATCGAATACCCAGCTGCCACCGTAAAAAGGATGGATGTGATGGGCAGATAATTCAAAGGAATTTCCAAAAAAGAAGCGACATCGAAAAATGAGGTATATAGCAATAAAGGTTGTAAGGCGATGAAGACTGAGGGAATGAAAATGATTATGAATAATACCCAGTCGTACTTCCACTTTTCTGGTCGATTCATCCTTTTCATCATGGTCGGAATGGATAAAAACATTCCCAAAATGAAATAAAATAAGAAAGAATAGACAGCATAAGGAAGCAAGTTGAAATTTTCCGAGCCTGATTTTCGGATGTTTTCCAATATGGTTTCACCTGTAAATAAAATAATGAAGGCACAAACCATATAAACTGTGTACCAAAATAACCTTCGCACATTGTCACCCCCTTTTTGAAGCAGTCGAAGCACTTTGATTATAAAGGATATTTCCAAAATATTCAAAAAATATTGGTCCATCGTTGGAAAATCATAGCTGCTAATTAATAAAAGCTATGCCGGTATGGGCATAGCTATATTTTTATTGAATATTATCGACATTAAAATCCAGTTGTACATATTGGCGGCTTAAAGCTTGCACATAGTCGCTCCAGTGTTTCAAGGCAATCCGCATCGCTGACCTGCAACTTTCCATATAAGTAAAGCCGGGCTGCGGTTATGTTCCCCATCATCATAGAAGTGAAATCGGATATATCGATCTCTGCTTCAAAGTCTGTTGGAGCTTCTGCATCCTTCACTCTGATGGTTCCATCGATGCACATCAATGATACTGTTTGCTTTTGATCTTGGTGCATGAACGTGTCTTGAATGTTGATTCTGCAGCTTTTATCAATATGGCAGACGGGAATCGTGGCCATGTCATGCAACAGTCTTTCAATATTTATGATGCGGTACATGATCCCTGTTCCGGAAGTGTTGGTTTCATGGTACACACTTGGGATTAAATGATTGGTGCCATTCCTTGGATCTGAAAGCAGATAGTCAATGAAGGAATCTTGGGTGTTCAAGATGATTTGCTGGATTTGATCCTGTTGGCTGTGAAGAAATGTGCATATTTGAGCCAAGGCATCAGGTGATTCATAAACAAGCTCCTTGATAACCAAATGGTTGTAAATGAAATTGGAGTCGCTTCCTTTTTTAAAATAAAATTGAATGAAACCCTTTAAGGTTTCCCCTTCTAAATATCCAATCGTTTTCATTTTAGGGTTGGATAGCATCCGTTTGATTTCGTTTTCCGACTTGATGAACATTCCGTGTACTCGGTGGGCAGACCTGCTGGCGCATTCAATCAATAAATCCTTGTGTGATGAATCCAAATAGACCAGATTGCTCTTGTCCACCGAATATGGAAAAGAGTTTGGCGCCAATTTATATTGATGCATTTTGGTGCCATATCCAAAGCCCATTTTTTTATAAAAATCCGGCCTGAACGGATAAAGGGCCACTACATTGATCCCCTTCTGCTCAAAATGGCGAAGAAAGAAATCAATCATTTCTTTTGCGATTTTTTCTTTTTTGTGGAGTAAATCAACACAAACAAGACCGACACCCCCAATTTGAATCATCTTTCCATGAAAATTCATCTGAAACGAATATAGACGCATCCCTCCTGCCAACAATCCATCCTTCCAATATCCATAATGTTCAATTGAGGAATCATGTAATTGAAGTTCCCAAAAGTTATCAGCAGTCTGATTTAATGCATCTTCTGTGGATTCAAATATTCCCGGATAGGCATTTATCGCGATTTGAGCGAATGATTGCATGTCTTCTTCTTTTAGTGGACGAATGGAACCCATATTACACCGCCTTTATATTATTAGCTTTCCAGGTCTATTTGTGGACTGCCAATTACCCATGAAAAATTGAGAACGTTTGACTTCTCGTTCAGCTTTTTTTCAGTATTTTATAGACCGTTCAGTCTATTTTATTATATGAATTTTCTATTTGTCCGGCAATTATTATTTTTCAGAAAAAAAGCTTTGATTGCTTCCTGAAATTTGAAAAATATAAAAATAATTTATTCCTGCGAGGGAATAAAAATGATACAAGATTGACAGATGAGGACCATCAAGGAGTTATTGCCTTACATAAGATATGCATCTATGTGTGTAGGTCGATTATGGCGTGATATATTGACTAGGGGAAATGTGCTCTGTCTATTTTAAAAAAATACGAAGCATGTTTTTCCGACATCGACTTTTGGACTTTATATAAACTTGAAAAGAGTTCGTGATAAAAAAAGAGATGCCCCAAAAGTGCCAGGCACCTTGGGACATCTTTTTTGCGAGTTTATATGTTTCATAGGGGGGCTTATAAACTAAGGCTTATTTCAATACTTTTACTTTGACAGTACGTACTCCCCAATTGATCGCTTGGTCTTTGGATGGGAAGAAGATGTCGATGCGATTGCCCTTAATAGCACCGCCGGTATCGGCAGCTGTTGCGTAGCCATAACCTTCGACATATACTTTTGACCCTAATGGAATGACACTTGGATCAACTGAGATTACTTTTGCATCAGGGTTAGCTTTTAAATCCAGTCCAGTTGCCGTCGTACCGGAACAACCGTCACAATTAGCGGTATAGCCGGTTGCTTTCATCGTGATTTCTTTTGCGACGTTGCTGTCTGAAGCAGTCGCAGCAGGTTTACTCTCTTCTTTTGGAGCCGGAGCAGAAGGTTGTGCGGATGAACTTTCTTCCTTTGCCGGGGCAGCTGGAGCCTGTTTATCATCATTTTTGATTTCAGATTTATTTGATTTCTCGCTTGGATAGATGACAATATCATCTCCCGGATGAATCAGGTCAGTCGTCAGCTTATTCCAGCTCATTAATTGATCGACTGTAACCTCATTTTGAAGAGCGATTCCCCATAAAGTTTCATCTTCCTTAACGGTATGATGTTTTTCGGGTTTTACTGTCAAACGCTGTTCGGGATAAATAATATTCGACGTCAAGTCGTTCCAGTTTTTTAAGTTATCAACCGTTGTATCGAAGTTGTGTGAAATACCCCAAAGTGTGTCTCCCTTATTTACTTCATACTCTTGTGCGGAAGCAGTTCCAGCCATGACACCTGTAAATGTGGCTGCTGTTGCTAACGCTACGATAGATTTTTTCATAGAAGTATCCTCCTTTTCGTTAGCCCGAATTTTGCTAACAGGAAAAATCCTAACATATGAAAATGACAAGCCAATAACAAAATAATGTTCATTTGGTTACATTCACATTACATACCCAGGTATTTACAAAGGTGGTAAGTTTACTGTTTAATATTTTGAAGTTATTACCAAAATACTCCATTTCTCCTGCAATTCACCAGCTATTGCTTCGTCTTGTCAAGTGTATACTAATGATAGATTAATAGAAAGGGAGTATGATCTATGGGTTTTTTAGATAGTTTATTAGGGAATGCCTCAGAAGTCGACTTGGAAAAAGTCGAAAAGGAAATGGAGCGAATCCTCATTGAAAATGAAAGAATTGAACAGGCATATAAAGTTATTCGTGATCTAATGGTTTTTACAAACAAACGCCTCCTTTTGATCGACAAACAAGGAGTTACAGGGAAAAAGGTGGATTATCATTCCGTTCCGTATAAAAGTATTACACATTTCAGTGTCGAAACAGCAGGAACCTTCGATTTGGATTCCGAGCTGAAAATATGGATCTCCTCCACCGCCCTCCCCATCTCTAAGCAATTCAGGAAGGATGAAAGTGTTTTTGACATTCAACAAGCGTTGGCAAAGTATGTTATCAGCTGATTTAATCAGGGAATTGACTGCTTTTTGCTATTAATGGGCATCGGAAAGTGAAACTGATGCCTTTTCCCTGTCATCTGGATGTGAATGTGGTGCCCGTTACTAGATTTTCTGCGGATGACGTAACCAGAATGTTAATCTGGTGCCGATTAAAAAGTTTTCTGTGATGGACGGTAATCAAAAGTCGCTTTTGGTGCCCCACAAGGAGAGGTTTTGCGGATGACGGTAACCAGAATCCGTCTTTGGTGCCCGACAAGGAGAGTTTCTGCGGATGGCGGTCATCAGAATCCGTCTTTGGTGCCCGTGAAGGAGAATTTCAGCGGATGGCGGTCACCAGAATCCGTCTTTGGTGCCCGACAAGGAGAGTTTCAGCGGTTGGCGGTCACCAGAATCCGTCTTTGATGCCCGACAAGGAGAGTTTCAGCGGTTGGCGGTCACCAGAATCCGTCTTTGGTGCCCGAAAAGGAGAGTTTCTGCGGGTGACGGTCACCAGAAAGCGTTTTTGGTGCCCGAAAAGGAGAGGTTTTGCGGATGACGGTAACCAGAACGTGATTTTGGTGCCCAAAAAGGAGAATTTTTGGAGTTGGCGGTAATCAAAAGTCGCTTTTGGTGCCCGAAAAGGAGAGTTTTTGCGGATGACGGTCATCAGATCGGACTTCTGCTGCCGGTTCTGTAATTGACGGTCTCCAGATCTGAACTCAGATGCCCCTATCAGGATATTTATGCATGTTTCCATCCCTTCCTCCTATGATTTACATTAAAAAAGACCGCATAATCATCTGCTATGCGGCCAATCGTCTTTGAATATATATTGTTATAGCGTTAAAATGATCGGTTGATCCTTCGTGATGACAATAGTATGCTCTACTTGCGCTACAAGGCTGCCATCCGGTGTTTTGAACGTCCAGCCATCCCCGGATTCAATGATTTCTTCAGCATTGGTTGAAACGAACGGCTCCAATGCGATGACGGTTCCTTCTTTAAATAGTGCATTATCCCAAGGATCGAAATAATTTAAAATATGGTCTGGGGCTTCGTGCAGAGATTTTCCAATTCCATGACCCGTTAAGTTTTTAATGACGGTGAAGCCATTTTTTCTAGCATCATTCATGACTGCTTTTCCGATGCCGTTTCGTTTGGATCCTGCTTTTGCTTTTTCCAACCCTTTGAAAAATGCGCTTTCTGCACTTTGGCATAATCTCTCCAGCAGTTCATTTCCACCGCCCACAACGAAGGAAATTCCTGTATCGGCATAATAACCGTCTTTTGATCCGGATACATCGATATTTACCAGGTCCCCATCTTGAATGACGCGATCTCCGGGGATTCCATGGGCCACCTCATCATTTACACTGATGCAAGTGAACCCTGGAAAATCATATTCCCCTTTCGGACCGGAGATGGCTCCATTTTCTTCAAAAAGTCTGCCGGCAATATCGTCCAATTCCTTTGTCGTAATTCCTGGAGCAGTCTTTGCTTTCATTTCTTCCCTTATGAACGCAACTATTTTTCCAATATCTTTTAGTCTTTGCAATTCTTCTTCCGTTTTTACAATCATCGTATCTTCCTTTTTATCTATTATTTATTTTATCCACCATGCTATTTTATATAATATACATCAAAATCACAAATGCTTGGCGTGAAAAAATGGAGCCTCAGCTGCCTGAGGCCCCATCATATTTTCCTATATTGATTTATGTTCAAGATAGACGACGTGAGTGACCAGGTAATCCTCTACACCATGCTTACCATCTGCTCCACCGAGTCCAGATTTTTTCCTGCCTGCATGGTAGCCCTGAATGGCTTCGAAATTTTCCCTATTAACGTATGTCTCACCATATTCCAATGCATTGACTACGTGCATGACTTCATGAATGTTCTCAGAATAAACTGAGGATGACAGGCCATATTCAGAGTCATTTGCATAACGAATGGCCTCATTTAAGTTCGTGAAAGTCACAATTGGCAATACAGGGCCAAAAATTTCTTCTTGGATGATTTCCATTTCCTGCCGTACATTTGCAAGAATAGTCGGTTCGTAAAAAAAGCCTTTTTCAACATCGGCTGGCTTCCCTCCCGTTACGATCCTTGCCCCTTGTTCGACTGCTCTTTGAACCATATTATGAACTGTCTGCAGGCGGTCAGAACTGATTAGTGGTCCCATTTCGGCTTTTTTATCTTCGCTAGGATTGCCAAGAGTTGTTTCTTTGAAGGCTTTCGTTAATTTTTCAAGGAACTCGTCGGCGACGTCTGCATGGACATATACTCTCTCAGCATTATTACATGCTTGCCCGGCATTGGTGATGCGTGAGGTTTTAATATGTTTGACGGCCGATTCCAGGTCTGCATGTTCGGTCACAATGGCTGGTGCCTTTCCGCCAAGCTCCAGATTCACTTTTGTAATATTTTTTGATGCGGCTTCCATTACTTTGGTTCCTGCGCCGACACTTCCGGTCATGCTGATCATTCGTACCTTCGGATGTGAAGCCAGGACATTTCCAATTTTGGATCCAGTTCCGGTAACTACATTGATAACCCCTTTTGGAATATCAAGTTCATGTATGATTTTAGTAAACTCCATCATTGTATTCGGTGTTTTTTGGCTTGGCTTCAAAACAATCGTACATCCTGCGACGAGAGCTGTCGCAACTTTCCTTGCCAAGATAAAGACCGGGAAGTTCCATGGGACGATTCCGGCAACTACACCAATCGGCTTTTTGTAAATCATGATATGTTCGTTGCGGCGGTCGCTCGGCACTATTTCCCCTTCAAGCCTTCTCGCCCATTCCGACATATATTTAAAATATTCAATGGCGGTCTCAATTTCAGTGACAGCCTGATCATAGCTTTTCGCTTGCTCCTGCAGCAATAAATCTATGAACACTTCTTTACGATTTTCCATCATTTCGCCTATTTTCCTGACAATCTTGCCTCTTTCTGCCGCAGGAACTGAAGCCCAATCCTTAAAAGCACTATGAGCAGCTTCAACAGCTTTATTGGCATCCTCTTCATTTCCATCCGGAATTCTAGAAATGATTTTTTCTGTAGCAGGATTGATAACATCAATCATCCCTGATGATGTGGAATCCATGTAGGTTCCATTGATATACAATTGGTGATTTTGCATGAAAAAAAAGTCCTCCTTAGTTGTGAAAGAATTAATACACCTCTTCCACCAAGGAGGATTTGTTAAACATTTCAAGCTATTCAAATGTGCTCACTCATATAGCGGCAGAAAAATGGTGACCGTCGTCCCTTCATCCATTTCACTTTGAACTTCAACTTTCCCTTTATGCTGATCGATGATATTAAAACTGGTCATTAAACCAAGCCCAGTTCCCTTTTCCTTTGTAGAGTAAAAAGGCTCTCCAAGCTTTGAAAGTCTTTCTTGTGGAATACCGCACCCATTGTCTTCCACCTGGATGCAGATATTTTCCTCGAAAGGGATCACCCTTACATCCACCGTTCCTTTTTCATCGATGGCGTCGAGGCCATTTTGAATGATATTCACGATGACTTGTTTGATGGAATTGGCATCACCTTGAATCTTGGGGCAGGTATCCGAACCGGTAAAAACAATTTCCTTATTGTTCATCAGGGCCTCTGTTCCCATCAATTCCACGATATTTTCAACTAGACTTTCAACATGGATGATTTCCATCCGTTCATGGTGAGGCTTGGCCATCGCAAGGAATTCTGATATGATCGTCTCCACTCGATCGAGTTCATCCAATACAATATCGACATATTTTTCATTCACTGTTTTAGTATCTTTAAATAATTGAATAAAGCCCTTTATTGGAGTAAGGGGATTTCGTATTTCATGCGCGACAGCAGCTGCCAGCTGTCCGACGACAGCCAATTTTTCAGATCTTCTGAGGAGTCTGTCCGTTTCGATTCGATGCTGTATATCCCTCGAAACCGATATGAATTCATCAGAATTTTCAACCGCTTTAATGGTGGTTTCAAGCCATATATATGATCCGTCCTTTTTTTTCGAACGGTACGTCACTAAAACCGGTTCGTGGTCGATCAATATTTTCTTATGATATTTTTCAATAATCGGGACGTCATCTGGATGGATATAATCATATGGACTTTGACCGGTGATTTCATGAGGGTCATATCCAAGTAATGTTGTGACGGATGGAGACACATACAAATATTGGCCATCACGATCATGCAGATTGATGATGTCGGATGAGTTTTCAGCCAATAAACGATATTTTTTTTCGTTTTCACGGAGACTGTATCCAATTTTGATTTTATCCGTAATATCCTGAATTTGCCTCAGTAGAAACCTCTCTCCTGTAGATTCATCCTGTATGAGACTGACATTTAAGATCCCAAATTTCAGTACGCCATTTTTACAAAGATAACGTTTCTCCAAAAAATATTCCTGGCGTTTTCCTTCATTCATTTCAGATAATAGCTTCACATCTTTTTCATAGTCATCCGGATGGGTGACATCCTGGATTTCAAGAGATTCCCACTCTTCCATTGTATAACCTGTGAATTCACAAAGAGCCTGATTCACCCAAATATGCGAAAAATTTAAAGTGCTGACCATTTGAGGAATACGCGACTGATAAAACACTTCTCTAAATATTGATGATGATTTAAACATTAAAGCCTCCAAGATAAAAATTACTGCAAATAATTATATGAGCCGTTCAATTTAAAAACCAATGTTTATTTTATACAATTAATGTAAAAATGAACAGGTTTTTTCATTTTAATATATTCAGGGTATATTTTATCATTGATCTTGTTGATATAAAATCATTCAATAATTCCGAGAATTCAATTTTATATAAAGAATTGATGACATGTTTATCCCGAACCATTAAAAGGAATATTAAAACCATCTTATGAAATCAAAAGGAGATGGCTGCTGTATGAATCAACAGGAATTAAAGGAAAAGGTCCTTTCTGTATTAAAGGAAAATAAAGTAGGTACATTGGCTACGGTCAAGAACAATAAACCACATACCCGTTATATGACATTTTTCAATGATGAATTAACCTTATTCACTGCTACGAGCAGAGAAACACATAAGACGGATGAAATTGCAGAAAATCCGAATGTGCATATACTAATCGGCTATGATGGAAATGGATATGGAGACACATATTTGGAGATCGAAGGAATTGCTGATATTAAAGATGATGATGCCACGAAACAAAAGCTTTGGAATGATCACTTAGAGCCATGGTTCAATGGCCCTGACGACCCCAATTATATTGTTTTGCAAATCAAACCGAACAACATTGTGCTCATGAACGATCAGAAGGAAGGTCCGCAAGCTTTAAAATTGTAGATTCTCCATGAGGGGGATCTTTTTCTTTGTGGTTTGCTAAAAAAAGAATCAATTCATTGTTGAATGAGGAATGCTAATAGAAAAGGAGTGTAACGGTATGAAGAAACTTATTATTATTTCCTTTCTCTTGACAGCATTCTTTAACAAAAATATTGCTGGGGCAAAAGAACCTTACAAAAATGATTTGGCAATCGTGATTGATGATCTCGGTAATAACATGCGTGGGACAGATGAAATGCTCCAGCTGCCTGTTACGTTGACTGTTGCCATCATGCCCTTTTTAGAAACCACCTCTGAAGATGCAAAAAAAGCCCATTCCCTTGGTCATGAAGTGATTGTCCACATGCCGATGGAGCCCTTGCATGGAAAGAAAAGCTGGCTTGGTCCAGGGGCAATCACCACTGATTTAAGCGATGAAGAAATCCGAAAAAGAGTGAATGCAGCCATAGATGCTGTCCCGTTTGCCATCGGGATGAATCATCATATGGGTTCTAAAGCTACTGCGGATGAAAGGGTCATGAGAATTGTGTTGGAAGTATGCAAAGAAAGAGGCCTTTATTACTTGGACAGTAAGACGACAGGAAAAACGGTCATTCCGATGCTGGCGAAGGAAATTGGTGTCCCCTATCTTGAAAATGAATTGTTCTTCGACGACCAATATACTTTGAGGCATATATTGAAACAAGCTAACAAACTCAGTGATTCACTGGATCGTAGAAAAACTTCCATTGCCATTGGTCATGTAGGTATTTCAGGAATGAAAGTGGCAACGATGCTTAAGAATTATATTCCCTTATATGAAAATAAAGCCCATATTGTCCCGTTATCTGAACTCATTCCCCAATTTGAATTGATTAATGAAAGACTTCAATAACAGTCCAATATTTGTGTTAATTCAATGTGTTTCATTTGGATAATCTACTTTTATCCTTTAATATATGAAATACAACAGATAGATCTTCAAGAATGATGGTATGAGGTATGATAATATGATTAATATTTTTCCGATGGTACGGCACTGGTTTGCCCGACTTTCCGCAACCGATCCCGGGTTGGTGAGGTTATTTCAATCGACTAAGGTCATTTTAAGCGTTATTTTGGCTATTTTTACAACATCGATGTTTTTAAAGATGGCCGGATATCCACAAATTACACCCGCAATTTTATCAGGTGTAGCAGGAATGATGGGAATATTGGTCGTGATGGATGAAACAGAAAAAGAAAAAAAATGGACCACAGTGATGCTTGGTTTTTCGAGTGCAGCAGCCGTAACATTAGGAACATTTTTGGCCAAATATGCACATGCAGCGGACCTTGCATTGCTGCTTGTTGTTTTTGGAGCTTTTTACTTACAAAAATTCGGAGTCCGTTATTTTTCTTTATGCATGATCAGCTTTATTTCTATATACTTCTCTTCCCTATTAAAGCTGCAATTTAATCAAGTACCGTGGTTTTATGCCGCTATTTCGATCGGGATCATTTATGCCTTCCTATTTAATTTCGTATTTTTAAAAGATAAGCCTGAAAAAATATTGAAAAGAAGCATGAACTCCTTTCATAAACAATCAAACTTAACCCTCTCTCTGATCAAGGATGCCATTTTAGATCCGATTTATAGCCAGCGGCGACTGAAGACATTGCAAAAGAATGTAACGAAATTGAATGAATATGCGCGAGTGATTTCAGGACAATTGGGGTCAACGGATCCAGGTCGAATTTGGCCGGGGATAAAGCCAAATCAATTAAGGCTTTATGTTTTTGACACGGAGATGCTGATTCAAACATTTCTTTCTGCCGCTTATCGGCTTAAGATGCAGCATGCATTGGAACAGGCTGATATCAGGCAAACGTTGTCAAGGGTTGCCCAAGCTTTATTGGATGCTGAGGTATTGCGCGATGAGTATACTTCGAAAAACCTGGAAGAAGCAGAAAGAACCATTCAAGATTTAAGGAAGCAATTAAATGACTTGCGAATAGAAAATAGAGATGATTGCAAGTGGCTGTATCTGGTCCGCAGGGTGGAATCGATTGCGAACCATGTCATTGATGGGGCTTATATATTACAGGAGGCCCGCAATCAATATTATAAAGGTAACTTTGAAGAAGCTCCTTCTAAGGCATCTGACAAGCCAGTGAACAACGATGATCATAAAGAAAAGAATGATCAAGCCGAATCGAAAGGAATGCAGCCTTCCACGAAGAAAGCTTTTCAAGCGCTTCTTGCAGGTGCACTATCAGTAATAATCGGCTACTCCCTCTCCCCTGCCCATCAATATTGGATTTTGCTGACTGCTTACGTTGTTTTGCTCGGAACGGAAACGGTAGGCAGGACAGTGATGAAGGCAATCCAACGTTCTGTGGGGACACTGATCGGAGCAATCATCGGATTTTTGCTGGCACATTCGATTTCTGGCCAGTCACTATTGGAAATCACACTCCTGTTTTGTTGTATTTTCATGGCGTTTTATTTCCTGCCAGTTTCCTATGCCGTCATGAGCTTTTGGATCACGATGATGATTTCCATCATGTATGACCTGTTATTGGGGGGCATCACGGAAAAGCTTCTTCAGGACAGGGTGATTGACACTGTTATTGGAGCTGGTCTTGCCTTATTTATTTCAGCCATCCTCTTCCCTTTAAAAACAAAAGAAAAAATAGTAGAAAATGTGAAGGATTTTTTAGGTGAACTCGATGGATATACAACAGGTTATTTTGAAAGTTTTATAGGTGAAAGGAAAACGATTAACCTCGCAGATTCTGCATTTCAATTAGATCAAAAACTGAATTTGATCCGCACAAATGCCGAACCGCTGCAAAAAATCCCAGGCAGGCTCAATCGTACCGGGATTGAAAGATGGATGACCATATTGGTGGCGATCAATTATTACGCAAAGCACCTTGTTGCCTCTACCAGCAGAAGGACGATGTATGAGAGCGATCAAGAGTTAATGGACACCATATGCAGCATTAATGAGGTCATGAAGGAAAATATCCATCACTTATGTGAACTGATTGATGGAAAAAGAGGATTGACAGTAAAAGAATTGAACAGACAGCGTGAATGGATTGAACGCTATCCCGACAAAAATCGGGATTACACATTACAGCATTCCATTTTAATTCATAATTTATATTATGTATGGAGGATCAATAAATCCATCATTAAGTTGGCCGTTGAATTGGGAGCTGCGATTGAAAAGCAGGACGAGAATATCCAGGAAGATTAAAAGGCTTGAATCCCATCTGGGGTTCAAGCCTTTTTACTGTAATTAATGATTGGAGACTTTTGCATCGCTCTTGTGGTGAACACCGATCTTATCCACGAGCAATAAGCTTTCCTGATTTAGGCCGATGAGCTTCACATCTGTATGGTTTTCCCTGTATTTCAATACAACCTTGTCGATTGCATCCACTGCGGATTGATCCCACAAATGTGCCCCTTCCAAGTGGAGTTCGATGAGGTCTGCAGAATCCTTGAAATTAAAAGATGAGACAAAGTCAGAAACAGAAGCAAAGAATAGCTGGCCTTTTACATAGTATACCTTTTTATTTTTTTGCTGTTCGGAAGTGACATGAACTTTCGAAATTTTGGATGCGAAGAAAATCGCACTTAAAATGACTCCGGCAATAACACCAATTGATAGGTTGTGCGTATATAATACAGCCACAACAGTCACGACCATGACAATCGTGTCCGTCACAGGCATGACGTGCAAGGTTTTCAATGATGTCCAGTCAAATGTACCGATGGAAACCATGAACATGACTCCGACCAATGCAGCCATTGGAATCCGGATTAAAAAAGGATTAAGTGAGATGATCAAAATCAGTAAAAATACACCGGCTACCAATGTTGAAAGGCGGCCTCTGCCTCCAGATTTCACGTTGATGACCGATTGGCCGATCATCGCACATCCTGCCATTCCTCCGAAAAATCCAGATACGATATTCGCGACACCTTGTCCTTTTGCCTCACGGTTTTTGTTACTTGAAGTATCCGTCAAGTCATCGACGATCTGAGCTGTCAAGAATGACTCGACCAAACCTACAAGTGCAATACCGAGTGAATAAGGGAAAATAATCGTAAATGTATTCACATTGAAAGGAATGTCCGGAATCAAAAATGTCGGCAACGCTCTTTTCAACTCTCCCAAGTCGCCAACAGTACGAACGTCGCTACCAGTGAATACGGCAATCAAAGTAATGAAGATGATCGCTATCAATGGTGAGGGTACAGCCTTTGTAAACCTCGGGAGAATATAAATAACCGCTAATGAACCAGCGACCATTGCGTACATCGGCCAAGATTCACCGAAAAAATGAGGCAGCTGCGCCATGAAAATCAATATCGCCAATGCATTCACAAAACCGACCATAACTGAGCGCGGGATGAATTTCATCAATCTGCCAACTTTAAAGAATCCTAGAATAATTTGAATGATACCTGTAAGAATGGTTGCAGCCAGTAAATATTGGAGTCCGTGTTCAGAGACTAATGATCCCATCAACAAGGCTGTTGCGCCTGTTGCAGCAGATATCATCGCTGGCCTTCCACCAAAGAATGCTGTTGTTACTGCAATGCAAAAAGAAGCATAGAGGCCGACCATCGGATCTACTCCCGCAATGATTGAGAAAGCGATCGCTTCAGGAATCAATGCCATCGCCACGACCATTCCGGATAGGATGTCCCCTTTGATATTTCCAAACCATTCAGTTTTTAATGTCTGTACGTTCATACAGCACCTTCCTTCTTCTATTTTATTGTGACTTTCAACTCTCATGAAAGTCGGGGCCGTTTGCAACGCAGAAAATTATAACACAGCTTTAAAATTTGTAATAATTGAAAGTAAGCGCTTAAAATTTGATTTCTCTTCTATTTTTGGCTGTTTTCGTCGGATTTTGGCGATTTGGATTTTTTGAAGATTTTTTTAAGGAAAATAAAAAAAATACGACCGCTTGAATGCAATCGTATTTAATCGATTAAATAATTGTTTAACCTAATGGATGAGCCTGCTTTCCCCTGCCTTGTTTTTGAATTTGGAACCAATACGATTGATAGGTCCTTTCAATACAAAGCCGGTCAGCATTGTGATGAAGATGATGAAAACAAAAATCGTAATGTCATTCTTCACTGTGTACAACTGTATTCCTCCCACTGCTTCCCTCAAAAGGCTTATTCCATAGGTAAAAGGTAAATATGGATTTATTTTTTGGAAAAAGTGCGGTGTGGATTGTATAGGAAATGTGCCTCCTGATCCTGATATCTGCAGAACCAATAGCAGTATTCCCATTCCTTTTCCGATATTCCCGAAAATGGAGACGAGTGTATAGACGATTAACATAAAAACAAAGCTCAATAACATCCCATAGCCTATGAAAGCAGTGGGAACGGAAACATAGGTGTGAAGCAAATAAAGATCACCTAATGTAACAAATAGTGCTTGTAAAAGACTGAAAGTCGCAAAGGTCAGAAACCGTCCCAAATACAGTTGATGATGAGTGTAAATGCCCAATCTATCTTCAAGATTTGCAGGTATCAGTGAGATTAGAAGCATCGCTCCAACCCACAGTGACAGTGTGGTAAAGAAAGGTGACATGGCCGATCCATAGTTGGGAATCGGATACAGCACATGATCCTTTAGTTGCACCGGTTCTGAGAAAAAATCGCTTTCTATTTGAACATCATTAATGAGCAGATCGATAATATGATGGATATCTTTCGATTGTTCAAATTGCCGTATTTGTTTCACAAGGTTTTCGATCTTTTTTTTCGCTGCTGGGAGATCATTTTGTATTTTATGAAGCTCCTTTTTTCCATTTTGGAGGTCCTTCAAGGTGCTATTTACCCTTTCTTCTATTACAGGCAGCTCATTTTGCAAATGCACAATATCAACACCGGTTTCTTTCGCTTGATTGTTAGCTGCTTCAATCACTGCCGTTAGCTTTGGTTTGAGCTGATTAGAGAAAGTCGAGTACATATTGCGAACATTGGCTCCAATCCATTCCGATTTCTTTTCCAGTGCTTCAATCCCGGAATATTCCTTTCCTTTTGAGTAGTCTTTTTCAGCTGAATCCAATTGTTGTTCCAGCAAATTTAAGTTTGAAATATATTGTTCAATTTTTTGAACCTCTGGATAGAAATTGATTTTTCCCACACTCAACTTATTCATGGTTATGAGGAGGGAATGAAGATTTTTTGCCAGACCTAAATTTCCATTGATTAGGTCGATGGCTAATCGGGATATATTCTCTTTTTTAGACAAAGGAACATCAATGCTAAGTTCATTGATCAATCCATGTATCGAAGAATCCTTTTGCTGCAATAATGCAAGATTCACATACACTTGTGAATTTATCTCATCCCATTTAGGATGATTCTCTTGAAGGAACCGATCAATCTCATTTGAAAATGCTGCACTTTTTGAGAAAAGGTCTTGCATCGATGAAAGCTTCCCCTTTGCCTCGATTAATATCCCTTCTGCAAATGCAGCATCTTGACTGCCTGTATCGATTATTCGTTCTATTTCCGAAAAATGATTGTTCAGCCAGAAAATTTTATCTTTTAAATCTTCCAAGGCCGGCAAATTTTTTTCAAGGTGAATCCCTAATTCATTGAAAATATCAAAAATGGCTGCACTGGCATTCTTGACAAATTGCTTGCTGATTTGATCCTTAATTCCAGCCGCCCCTTTTGCCGTTATTTTTGGAGCAACAGGGTTCAATTTCTCATTAACTGTATAAATGAGTTCAGGCTTAGTTGGATGGTCAGTAACAATAGTGGAAATCTTCTCGGAGAAATCACTTGGAATTTTGATGGATGCATAATACTCTCCACTTTCAATCCCCTTTTTTGCCTCTATTCGGTTGACGATTCTCCAGCCTAATGAGTGATTATGTTTAAGGGATTCGACCACTTCATTTCCAACATTAAAAGACTTGTTTTCGATATTTCCTCCTGTGTCCTCGTTGATGATGGCCACCTTGATTCCTTTTGTGCTGCTGTATGGATCCCAAGAAGCTTTAATATTAAACCATGCATACAGTGAAGGCAGGATGATCAAACCGATAATGATGGAAGCAGCAGCCCAGTTCTTCCACAGGCTTTTTAAATCATGTATATAAATAGAAAGAATTTTATTCATCGTTGTTCCACCTGATTGTGACATTTCTATTAGTATTTGATGGGATTGCTGGAACATGCATGAATTTTTGTTCCTAAATTGTACGGAACTCTTCTGGCAGCCCTCCATTCTTATTGAGTACTCACTTCTTCAGCTTTCCAATAATATTGACTGAATACATCAGCAAATGCCTTGGCTGAATTCTTCAACTCGGATAAATTACTATCTACACCACCGAATTCAATGAGCATCGCTCGATCCGATAGATCTTGATTATAGACGCCATCACCTTCGGATTTCCCTTTTACAAAAATGCCTCTGCTAATGCCGGGATATTTGCTCTCCAATGCTTCGTTCAGCTTTTTGGCTAGTTGGAGATTCTTATCATATTGTTGGTTTTCTTTCCCGACGATGAAAAAAAGGCGTGCAAAAGATTGCTTATCGATTAACGCTGTCGTTAACTCTTTACCTAGTGAATCCCGGTGAACATCAATGAAATACTTCAAATTTTTATCCGATGCCATCGCATCAGCAATCACTTCCCGCGACAACTTGTATGATTGATAATAATTCCAATTTTTTTTCTTCAATTCAGCTGAAGCATTGGTTTCATCATGCTCCACTCCGATGCCCTTAGCTTCCAATTCCGTTTTCAGGATTTCTCCTAATCCAATTACGTTATCCTGGATGTTTGTGCTGGCTGGATCCTGAGAACTTTTAGTTAGATTGAGAAGGGGATTAAATGCTTCCCAGCTGTGCGAATGGTAAATCAATACAGAATTTTTGACAGCATCGGGATCAGCTGGTGCAGTTCCCTCATTAGATTTCTGGGAAGCATCTGATTGATTAGGGATTGCTGCCTCAGTTTCCTCTAACTGATCAGGAGAAGGAGGAGGTGACTCTACTGGCAAAGTTGTCAGGTTTGTCCCTCTTCCCGCTACCGCTATTTCTGTGTTATAAATGGACAGTCCAGGGATTTCACGGCCCAAAAGGCTTCTATTGTCTCGGATCTTGACATTTGTAGCAAGCTCAAAAATGAGGGATTGTATTTTTTTATTGGTTAAATGCGGGGATTCCATAGAAGTCATTTCTGCAGCAAGTAAATCAACGAAGTATTCCGTCGGTACGTGTATATTCGTTTGTTTCATTAATGAAGAAGAAAGATGGTATTGCAGTGAAGTTGCAGTCAATAAGGAGGTAAGGGTATAAATGAGAAACATTAAAAAAAACGGAAAAATATATAATTTTACAAATCGAAGATTCCTTTTTGGCTTAAGTGGACGAACATGAAACATCATATAATACCAGCACCTTAATAATCGACATATTCTATCCTATGTCATGAATCATGGGTTTAGGTATAAAAAGAAGCGGTCTTGCAGGGGCATATGCCTGTAAGACCGCCTTAAATATTTGACTTGCATGCCCAAGATCGATTTTTCAAAAAATTGATCTTGATTATTTCACTTCAACAGTTTGCTCGATATGTTCATGCAGGCCTACTTTGTTTTCTACGTGGATTTTCACGTTATATTTCCCAGTATTTTTAAATGTATAAGAAGATTTATATTGTCCTGTGCTGGCTGCCTTTGCATCGATATATTCATGTTTATCGGAACCGTCCTGCCAAATTTCAAAACGCACATCTGCATTCTCAAGCGGTTGATTTTCCTTCATGATATGTGCTGTCAATGTTACGTTTTGATTTGCCGAAATGGTTTCAGGCTTCATGAAATGTATATCAACGCTGCTGTCATGATGGTCTCCATCCGCATGGTCGTGGTCCTCGGCAGCTTCAGGATTTCCGATTGTGATTTTCGTCTTTGGCATATTATGCATATCGCGCGCAGTTACATGAACTTGAACATAATAAACGCCATCTTCATTAAATGTATTTTCAGCGGTATAATGGCCATCTTTTTCATTTTTTGCATCCAGCATTTTACTATCATCCTTCATGCCGTCCATCCACACTTGATACTTCACTTCATCTGCATCTTTGACCGCTTCACCGCCTTGGGTAACATTCGCATCAAATTTGACTGTTGTTCCCTTATCTGCTTGTTCAGGCACCTTTAAATCGACATTCAGCATTTCAGGTGCTCCGCCGTTCTTGTTCGAATTTTCATCTTTTTTTGTTCCGCATGCTGACAGGAACAGTGCCAATACTAACATCATCGTGAACAAGCTATATAATCTCTTCATCTTCATCTTCCTTTCAATATACAATCTTAATTAATGACAGGAATTATTCAACTTCATCACCTTTTTTATTTCCACTATTGCATCAGGAAATGATAAAAGGTTCCCGCCAAACCCTGTTTGAAATTGTTGTGCATTTTTCAGCGATCCAAAAGTTAGAACAGTTGGCATACAGCAATTAATGGACAAATCAGGATTAAATAAATAATAAGCAGTTTTAGCATTTAGCGTCGTATCATGTAAAAAATCTTTGCAAATAATCTGGGCGACATCGTTTTCGATATCATGAAAGCGTAATAAACCACAATGAGCGCAGCAAGCATGCTCGACTTCTTGATCGAGTGTAAGGATTTGAATGGAAAATTTGGTCAATGAAATCTTATGACAATAAGTGCATGTGTGGTTCGGCAAACTAGGCGCCTCTTTCCTCAACGTGATGCCACCTGATGTCCTGTATACTTCCTCTTGCTCTATGAGAGGTTTCAAATCACGGTAAATGGTCATTTCAGAGACTTGTAAACGTTTGCTGATTTCCCCGATTTTAATGCTCCCTTCCTTTCTAAGCCAAGATAGGATTTGTTTTTTTCTCTCAATGGGCAGCAATTGACTCACTCCTTGTTATTATTAGGTAACGAGTTAGGTATGTATTTGGATCACTCATTTATTATTTTGAATCAACCCTGCTCCACTTACAATACAGGGAATGAGAAATATTGTTAACATTTGTTGAACTTTAACAATATAAACATGTTGAACTTCTTTTATTCCTACCATGAAATTCAATTAAGTAAGAAAAACTGTTAAAAAGAACAACCTCTGAGAAAATAAAAAAAGAGCCGAATGGGCTCTGCAGAAAGATACATTTTAATTTCACTCAATAAGCTTGTTTTCCTAGAGAGTGTTGTTAAAATCCTAATGCTGATTTTAATGAAATAAAGCTATTTTGTTCATTGAAGGAAAGTTTTCCAGCTTTATTCTATCCAAATACGTTATTTTGATGTTGAAGTGAAAGGGACAAATCTAAATCACTTTACTCTAAAGGCTGACAACATCAGGATTAATCATCTGTCTTTACACCGCCGCTGATTTCCGTGCAAGACTTCGCTTTCCGCGGGGCCTCACACGAAGTGAGGTCGTTCGATGTTGGTAAAGGACAAGGAAAGCTTCGGAAGCGACCCATCGCACGAATAAAAATGCCTGGCATTTTTTTTGGTAGTGCCGAACTTAATCGAACATCCCCCCAACCTCTCCTCGCAGCGGGGTCTCACCTGTCAAGCTAATCCCGCCGGTGTCTTCGTCTTGCACTCCAATCAACAGCAAGAATATGCCAAAAACAACAAACACACTTTAACATGAAAAATCCGAACGAATCAGAAGTCTATGGAAGGATTTCACATTATAATTCGGGTTTTTCTTCGACTAAACACTTTTGTCGCAGCCTTATGAGAAAAAACCTTTAATAAAGCCGTTTTTGATAGCTTTCTTCAAGTTTTTGTCTTATATGCTCCTCGGTTTTGTCAGGTGAATTAATGTGTGAAGCCATTATTTTCGCTGCTGTCGGCAATTGATCACGATCCAGCCAAGAGCTTCCTTCCCAAATTTTGGATCGTTTTAATGCTTTTGCACAGTGAATGAAAGATTCTTCGGGTTCAATGGCAATCGCCAAGAGCGGTTTTTTTTCTTGCACCTTCATTCTATCAAGGAGATCTTCATCATAAATGACCCACGCCTTACCATTGATTCGAAGCGTTTCCTCCATTCCCGGAATTAGAAAAATCAGTCCTGCCTTATTTGTTTCCAAAATATTATGGATGGAATCCAACCTTCGATTACCCGGCCGCTCCGGAATGAGGATATATCTACCTTTGTAGATTTTTGCAAAGCCAGGTGCATCTCCCCTGGGTGATACATCGTGTTGACCGTTTGAATCTGCAGTCCCAATTATTAGGAAAGGCGATTTTTCTATAAAATCTATACAGTGTTGATCAAGAAAATCAATTACTTTCTTTACAGAGGCTTCACTGGGTTTTCCAACGATTTTTGCCGCTTCTTCATGGTCGGCAACGATTTTTTTGAATGGGAGCATCTTACACCTCAACTTTTCATATACATAATATTTTTATTAACAACTTAACTACCAGTATGTAATTCTCTTTCAAAACCAAGAAATCTTGTCCCTTGAAACGTCAATTGTCCAATGTCATCTTCAGCTATTTGCCCGAATTCATTTCCTGATATTCTTAATTCCATTCTGTCTCCGCTCTCAACTTCAAATGTTACAAAGTAATTTGTGGATGTTGAATGATGATGATGACCGTTATTATTATGCGCGTGCCTCCTTATTTCCGACCGTTTCGCCACGATTTTTGCAGGAACGCTCAATATCGGTTGCTTATTGTTACGGCTCCACTGGGATAAACCATTTATAATTCTGAAAATGATGGTACCGATGACAATAATGAAGATGATCCCGATAAAAATAGGTGCCAAACTGAACATAATATCCATGCCTCCGTTCTGACCAAAAGGCATGTAATCCCCCCTTGTAATCTAAAGTGATCTTATATATCTATGTACGGAAAAATAGATTATAAGTTTCAAAAAACAATAATTTTTTAGAAGACAGCTTATAATAAAAGCCAGGATCTTTATTAAAGATCCTGGCTTTTAGTTACATATGGATGATTAAAAATAAGATCAGGGCGAGGACAATACGATAAATCGCAAAAGGAACTAGTTTTATTTTATTGATCAAGGCAAGGAAAAATCGAATCGAGATCAAGGCGACTACGAAGGCGCTGATGAAACCGACTATGAAAAATGGCAGGGCATCCGGAGTGAAAGCCGACCAGTTCTTTAACAATGTCAACGCACTTGCACCAGCCATGATTGGTACTGCCATGATGAAAGTAAAGTCTGCTGAAGCACGATGGCTGAGTCCTGATAAGACTCCTGCTGAAATGGTGGAACCCGATCTTGAGAAGCCTGGCCATAATGCAAGACATTGGAATAGTCCGATGATAAAGGCATGTTTGTAGGTAAGTTTGTCAACCGTATCAAGCGTATGTGTCCTTTTGGACTTCCAATCTGCAATCAACATCAAAATCGCTCCAGCAACCAACCCGATGATGACCGTATTGATTGAGAAAAGATTGGCTTCAATATAATCATCGAACAACAAGCCTAATATGACTGCCGGCAGGAGCCCGACAAATACTTGAAACAGGTTCAATTTATGGTGATTCACTTCGTCTTCGCTTTTCATTTTCTTAAGATGCAGCAGGTCAAAAAAACGATTGCGGAATACGACGACAACGGCTAAGATCGAACCCAATTGAATGACTACCTTGAATGCAGTCGCAACCTGCGGTGTAAATACTTCTTTTGAATTCAAAAACATGTCATCAACAATGATCATATGTCCGGTGGATGACACTGGCGCAAACTCAGTCAGGCCCTCCACGATGCCAAGGATCGTCGCGATGAAAAGGTTCCATATGTGCAAAGAATACACACTCCTTTTATTCACTGGCTGAAAGGTAATTAAACACAACAATCTGTGAGAAAAAAGCCTTATAATTTTATCACTTTCTAATATTAATCTTTTTCCTGCATGCATGTCTATAGAAAAATGGCACTCTAGCTTTTTGCATAAAATTAATCTTTTTCCTTGTGCATTGCCTATCGATCAGTGTTTAATGACCAAAAACTTAAAAGGTGCATCAGACTGATGTCTGCTGCACCTCATTGCCTTCATTCTATTTCTTGTATGAATTGGATAAAAGCAGTGCTTGGTAGTCCGGCTGCCCTTCTCCCATCTCCAACACTCGAAAATCTTCTACTTTAAAAAATGCAGAGACTGCCATCTGGATATCTTTATGTCGGTAAAAGGAAAAGAAACGCTTCGGTTCATAGGTGTCATCTTCCCAAATCCCTTCACTTTCAGCCCCACCGTATACCCCCATATAAAACAATCCGCCAGGCTTTAGTACAGATTGAATATTTTTAAGGGTTATCGGCAATTCTGCCTTCGGGATGTGCAGGAGTGAGTTCATTGACCAAACAAGATCAAAATGTGACGACGGGAATTCCAGATCGGAAAAATCCATTTCGATTGCATTCAATCCTTTTTGTTTACAAGTTTCAATCATTGATGTCGATAAATCGATGCATGTGACCTCAAACCCATTATTCTTAAAGTAATCGGCCTGATGCCCTGGTCCGGAGCCTAAATCAAGCAGTGTAAGAGTTCCTTTAGGTGGTGTTTTTTCAATAAATTTGTTCATTTCGTTGATTTTCCAGGATTGAAGATGCTGTTCATTTCTTTCCAATGTTTTTTGGTCATAGCTTTTCTTTAAAATCGTCTTAAATTGGTCCATAAAATCTTCCCCAACTTTTTAGAATTAATATTTATATTACCATAATATTCTATCAAGTTGTTATTTCTTTTGGTTCATCAGGCAATCGGTCTTTTCTATTTTTATTTTTTCTTCTTGTCCAAAATATCTGGCCTGATATCCATAATCCAGTTCCAGTCATGAGGAGCATGCCGATGGAGGCAATTAAGCCGATAATGCCGGTATGAAGGGATCGGACCGTCCCTTGAAGGGATGAACCGCCACGGTTGCCGTTGAATCCTTGGAACCTGGCGTTTCCACGAGGGCCATCATCAAAGGTTTGACCCCCTTGTGAGAATATATTTGCGGAACCGGATCCGTCGGTGCTTCCCAGCTGAAAATTCGGTCTTTGAAAGCCTGCTGCCCCTTGCATTCTTGGTCCATGGTCTTCCCCATTGAAATACATGACAATCCCGGTCAATGATTCAATGAATAAAAACAAGGAGGCAATGATTCCGATCCAAAAATGGATTTTACGTACATTTTTCTTCATAAGTGCTCATCCTTTTGATTGATTTTCCTTTTTGAGGATAAGCCTATTATGTTGGTTTAACCTTAATTTTTACTTAAGATGCCTCATTTTTGGTGTTTCGGAAAGGTGACAATAAAAGTAGAACCTTCACCAAGTTCGCTTGCAACCTTTACTTTTCCATGATGTTTTTCAATGATCCACTTTGCAATCGATAAACCGAGGCCAGCTCCTTCATTTGAAGAACGGGAAGCATCTGTTTGATAAAAACGATCAAAAATTTTCGGGAGATCCTCCTCGTTCATACCTACTCCGTTATCTTTGACCTCAATGGTTATCGAAGTTTGAGATGAGTAGCAGGTCAAAAGAATTTTTCCTTTCTCATCTGTATATTTTAATGCATTATCCAAAAAAATGACGATCATTTGATGGATTCGTTCCTTATCCCCTTTGAACGTCACAGGCTCCCTTTCGACTCGGATCAACTTCCCTTCAAATGAAGCTACATCTTCAAATTGAGCGGCAATCGAGGCCAATAGTTCATCCATCCGAAACTCTTCCTTTTTGACTTCCGCTTGATCAGAATCCGATCTTGCCAACGTCAGTAAATGGGAAACGAGCTTCGTCAGGCGTCTCGTCTCATTGGATATTCCTGAAATATCCAATGCCTTCTCTTCTATGGTTGCATCCGGTTCACGAAATAATAGATCGGTTTTGCTTTGGATGACGGTCAATGGTGTCCTGAGTTCGTGGGAGGCATCGGTGACAAACTGCTGTTGTTTTTCCCATGATCTCTTTATAGGGATCAATGCCCTTTCTGCAAGGAAATATCCAGCTGCAACAGCTAAAACACTGCTTACAGTGCAGCCGATGATCATCATCCATAATAGTCGGTTCAACATTTCTTTTTCAGATGTAGTGATCCGTATGACCTGTACCGTTATTTTCCCCACATTCGTGTCGACTACATTGGCGATGGACCGAAAATAAAAATGTTCGAGTTTTATATCTTCCAGCTCACCCATTTTTTTTGGTTTCAAGTCCTCTTTGTTCTGCTCATATATTGGGTTGAGAGCTTCCGGCTGAATGAGTTTTCCTTTTTCATCCCATAAAATGATCGAAGTTCTCGGATCCCTGAAATGGAAATCCCGCGGGCTGAGCGCTCCGCTGATGATTTTTTGATTGGTATCCATAAGTTCGCGATTTACATCCTTAAAAAGATTTTCATATGCATAAGAATAAATGATGAATCCCAAAATGCTGATCAGCACGATAAAAATAAAAGAATTAAGTATTGTCAATCGTATCCTTGTTTTTTGAAACATCCATTTTCCCTACTTCTCTTTTAGGATATAGCCTACTCCCCTGACAGTTTTAATATCGGTATGGTATCCGAACGGTTCCAGCTTCTTTCGCAAATGATGCATGAAGACTTCGACGATCGCAATCGTTGTATCCGAATCGAATCCCCACACTCGGTCGTAGATTTGTTCACGCGTCAATATCGACCCTTGATTTTGAATAATATATTCCAACAATTCGTATTGCTTCAAAGTGAGTCTAACAGGGTTTCCATTTATCAGGATTTCCTTCTCTCTTCCACCAAGTTCGATGCCCCTATATTTTATGGTCAGATCAGTGGTCAGGCTGCCGCTCCTCCGAAGCAGTGCCCTGACTCGGGCGATAAGCTCGGGTGCTTGAAATGGTTTAACCAAGTAATCATCTCCACCATAATTCAGTCCCATTACTCGGTCTTCGAGGGAATCTCTGGCTGTTAAAAATAATACTGGGGTCTTGACACCTTCCTTCCGAATCATCTGAATGATCTCAAAACCATCCATTTCCGGAAGCATGACATCCAGCACAATGGCATCGAAAATATTCTGGGCAGCCAGATAATATCCATCCTCGCCAGTCGATGCGGATTCTACATCAAATTCTTCTGATAAAATGTCAACGATCGTTTGCAGCAGCGGCAAATGATCTTCTACCACTAAAATCTTCATGATTTCACCTCTAATATAAAGATACAACAAAATGAAGCGGCTGCAATATGCAATCGCTCCATTTTGTTCGGAATCTTGTTATTCATAGCGCAGGGCTTGAATAGGATGAAGCTTGGATGCTTTATTTGCCGGGAAGACACCGAAAACGACCCCAACAAATAATGAGAATAAAAAGGCGTTCACCATGACATTTGGTGAAAAGGAAACAGACATGTTAAAGGATGTCGATGCGATCTGACTCCCTCCGATGCCGATTAAGACCCCTATCAATCCGCCAAGGGAACTGATAACGACGGCTTCGACCAAAAATTGGAGCAGGATTGCACTTCGTTTCGCTCCGATCGCTTTGCATATCCCGATTTCCTTCGTCCTTTCGGAAACAGAGACAAGCATAATATTCATGATTCCGATTCCTCCGACCAGCAAAGAAATACCTGCAATTCCACCAAGCATCATCGTCATCGTATTCGTCACAGAACTCATCGTGTCCATTAAATCCTGTTGATTGACGACACTATAGTTGTCCGATTGATTCGGAAACATGCTGGCAAGCTTCCTCTCTATTAGGTTCATTAAGAAGTTCATTTGATGTTCATCTGAACCTTGGATATATAAGGTTTGAATCGTTGTCGTCTTTAATACTCTTTGGGCTGTACTTAACGGCATGATGACTGTATCATCCCCGCTTTGACCAAGTGATTGGCCTTTAGATTGAAGGACTCCTACGACCTGGTAGGAAGTTCCATTCACTTGAACGGCCTGCCCAATTGGATTTGAGAATCCAAAAAGCGTTTCAGCAGTTGTCGAACCTAGGACCACCACCTTTTGACGGTATTCAAGGTCAAGGTCGGACAAAAACCTTCCTCTGCTCACTTTCGTATCGCGCACTTCCTGGTATGCAGCATTCGTTCCGGTCAAACTTACCTGTGATGAGTTTCTCCCGTATTTCAACGTCACACGGCCAGAAACAGAAGGTGAAATATTTTTGATCCCATTCAATTTTTTGATTTCTTCAACCTTTCCATTATCCAATTTTACTTCGTCTGTACCAAATACATTTACCGTCAAGAGGTTCGTACCAAGCTGATTGATTTGACTGGTAACAGACTTAGTCGATCCTTGTCCGATGGATATTAAGATAATGACTGAGGAAACGCCGATGATGATCCCGAGCATAGTCAAGAATGCTCTTAATTTATTGCTTCTAATACTGCGCAATGCCATTTTGATTGATTGCATCAACCCCAAGTGTCTCACCTCTTTTCTCGTATAGCTGGCCATCTTTGATATGAACGACCCTTGAGGCTTCCTTGGCCATTTCATTATCATGTGTGATTAAGATGATCGTATGTCTTTGTCTATGCAATTGTTTCATAAGGGACAAAATTTCTTCACTCGTCTTACTGTCTAGTGCTCCAGTGGGTTCATCTGCTAGTAAGATCGGTGGATTTCCTACTAAGGCTCTGGCAATGGCAACCCTCTGCTGCTGACCGCCGGATAATTGATTCGGAAGATGGTGGGATCGATCAAGAAGTCCGACTTTTTTCAATGATTGAAGAGCCATCTCCTTTCTCAGCTTAGTGGGGATCCCTCTATATGTTAGGGGTAATTCCACATTTTCAACAGCCGTCAGTTTGCCTAAAAGATTAAAGTTTTGAAAAATAAACCCTATTTTTTCATTCCTGATTTGAGCCAATTGGGAATCATTCATCTTCTTGACCTCGCCGCCATCTAACAAGTAGCTTCCGGTATCTGGCCGATCTAGGCACCCGATCATATTCATGAAGGTGGATTTTCCCGATCCGGATGGACCCACAACGGCGACAAAATCTCCTTGCTGCACAGATAAGGAAACATCCTGCAGTGCATGAACGATTTCACCGCCAAGAGAATACGATTTATTCATATTTTTGATTTGGATAATTTCATTACTCAATCAGTTTCCTCTCCTTCCGCCGCTATAGCCGCCAGAAGAACCTCTCATCCTGTTCATTCCACCCATTCCGGACATTCCGCCATTCATGAATCCGCCTTGGCCCATTCTTCGATTTTCTGAGTTGGAAGAAGCTCCAGATGCTATTGAAGGCAATTGTACTACTTGACCGGCGTTTAATCCTTCAGTAATCTCTACATAGCGATCATTATGAATCCCTGTCTTGACCAATTGCTGCTTAGCAGCAGGCTGTGATTCCGAATCAGATGAATTATCAGTCAACAGCACAAATTTTTCATTGTTTGATGTATAAACAGCTTCTATCGGTACATAAATGGCTTTATCTTTATGATTAATTAAAATGTGTGCTTCAGTAGACATACCCACAAGTAAGTTTTTGGGATCATCGATATGTACAGTTACGTCAAACGTTGAAACACCATTTTCAGAATTTCCTTCCTTTGCAATCTTTGATACTTTACCTGTAAAAGAAGTACCTGGGAATGCATTTGCCGTCAGTTTGACAGATTGTCCAACTTTGATGCTCGGAATGTCCAGTTCATCAACGCCGATTACGGTTTGGAGGTTTTTATAATTCGTAAGATGTGCCAGTACCTTTCCATCTTGGACTCGTTCATCGTTGACTGCTGTGAGTGATGTAATGGTGCCGTCTGCAGGGGCAGTAATTGGATCGCTTCCGTCTGTAAATGAAACAAGCTCATCCCCTGACTTTACAACGTCTCCTTCTTTTACTAGGACTTCATCAATCTGTTTATAGTCTGTTGCCGTAATATCTGTACTCGTCACCGGTTCAACTGTGCCAGAACCAGTTACATTTACGTCCAGACTGCCGCTTTGAGCCGTTGCGACAAGGTTTTGTGCTTTTATCGGTTCAGGTTGACTTTTTTTATAAATATATAATCCTCCACCCCCGATCACTACGATTGCTATGACCGTCCATATCCATTTTTTCAAGTAAATGCGCCTCCTTAGAAATCTTCCTTTTCACTTTAATTGGGCGCCCCGAAGCGGAGTTCCGCTCCAGTGGCACCGTATATAAAAAGGGGATGAGCTTATTATGTAAGGAGGACCTTAACTTTTCCTTAAGAAAAATAAAAGGTTGTTTGAAGGAAAAAAACTGATGTCTACGAAAAGGGTGTAGAAATCAGCGGACATTGATTATTTGACTTAATTCAACAAAACACCAGAGCTAAGGCGCCTCTTTATTAAAACCAAAATAAAATAGTATTCAGACAGCTCAAAAACACCGTATGCCACAGCATACGGTGTTTTAGTCATTTGCGTCCGTAAAGACAACGGTTCTTATCCATTTAAAGATCTCTTCAGCGACTAATTCAGGGTGGTTCCAGTTTGGATTATGCTTTGTATTTGAAATGCTTAAGACGCTCAGATTTGTGATGCTTTTTTTAATATTTTCAATGGCGTCTTCCCGTGAGGTATCAATGAAGGGTATTGTAGCATGGATCAGCAACACTGGGCATTGGACAAAACGATGAACGCTGGAACACAACTCAAAGTAAAAAGCTTTTATGATTGAAAGTAAGGTGAATTCTTCAGATATTAACATAAATTTTCCTTGTTGATACTTAAAGGAAGATGCTATCGTAGCGTTCAATGCTTCATCCCATTTCTTTGTTGTGTAATCTTGATACACGCTGATGACTTCATTCCAATTATCATAAATGTTGTTTTTCAAATATTCCTTCCATGCATTCAGCGACTGATGTTTCGTCAAAGAGGCGTAATCTGGAAAAACATATCCTCCATCCAAAAGTACGACTCCTAATACTCTTTCTTGAAAATTTTTTGCAATATGCAAGCAAAGGTCACCTCCCCAGGAGTGACCAACAAGGATAAATGTAGATTTTGATAATTTTGCTATGATACGGAATATATTTTTTGATAATTCAGTGAAATGGTACTTCTCTTCATTCAAGTAAGGCGGTGTTCTTCCATGTCCTGGACTGTCCAAGAGGATGAAATGAAATTGTTCTTTTAATTCTTCTAAGAGGCTTGAGTATGCAAGCGCATCTGCTGTCATTCCATGATGCAACACCATAAGAGGTTTGTTGGAATCCCCTCCACAATAACCGTGGTATTCATGGCCGTCGCCCTTCAACATAAATGGCTGCATATACATATCTCCCCCTCAGTTATGATCATTTGCTATATCCACATGATGAAATAAATGCCCTGCCAATTCCTTCAGCTTTTCACCTGAACACTTATCAAATGCAACGACTGCGCATGTCGCAGGACCTGCTGATTTGTTAACGTCCAAGGAACATTTCACCTTTTCAGCTGAAAGGGTCGAATTATGGGTGAGCTGTTTTAATTTATGAAGGATCCCTTTAGAGCCTACAGGATAAACATCAAAGCGATCGACTATCAATCTTTTGAACAACGAAAGCGGGAGGATATCGATTGGTTTTGTCAAGACTTCTGATCCGACAAGCGGCATGCCGATTACTGCAAAGTGGTTTGTTGCCAAGTTATTATTATGAATATCGTTTCTCCTTCCCAAAACTGTAAGTCCCAGACCGGATTGCTTCAATGGGAAGTTGCTTTCACTGCTTCCAGTGATTTGGAGCGGATTTATCCCAAGCTCCCTAGTTCCCATCAATATGCCGTCACAATATTCACTCCATGCCTCTTCGCCGGAAAAGTTTTGCATGATCACTGCTTCAGGTACCCCGCCGTCTGCCATGCATTCCATAACCGCAACCCTAAAAGAATAATAGGCTGTTATCGTATTGGGGGCATAAACAATATCATCTGATTTAATGCCGACTGCCCCACTGTTATCGCAGGCAATCACTAAGTTTCCAAGGTGAAGGCTATCTCTCATTTTCATTACTCCTTAATTGCACTTTTCTATATCTTTCTTCTATATCTTTCAATAACCAGACAAGAAATACTTACGTTCAATATAGAAGCGATTATTAATGGAAACAGCATCGAATAGTAGAACCCCATTCCTAAGATCGGGATAAATGGAAGTGGTGCTGCAACCCCATTTCCTATTACAAATTGAACGATTGCTACCTTTCGGTATCCTTTTCTGTAAAAAAGAGAAAAACAAATGGCCAGCAACGACATTTCTAGAGCTATTATTACATGTAATGGACCAAGTGGAAAGCCTGACAGCATTGCTGAAAGGATATGTCCGCCAGCTGCAGCAATACCTCCGCTCCATGTTGAAGCCAGCACACCTGCGACCATTGCAGGGGCAGAATCCAAAGCAACGCTCCCTACACCGGAAGGAATCTTAATAAATGCTCCGATTGCCGATATGGCAACAAAAAATGCAAGCATGCTCAATCTCTTGGCTATGGGTTTATTTGTCATCGGTTGTAGTTTTTCGCTTTCCTTTAAACACTTTGGCACTTCTGGCATATTCCACATCATTAATTTTTAACCTGAAATTGATTACCCTTGCCAATGCAAAAAAATAATCTGAAAGCCTATTTAAGTATTTAAGTGCTGCTGATGATGATCCTTCATCCAATTTTGTTAAGGAAACGACCAGTCTCTCCGCCCGTCGTGTCACCGTCCTGGCAATATGAATGGACGCTGCAGGCTTGGAACCTCCAGGAAGGATGAAGCGTTCGAGCTGAGGTGCTTCCTGAATGAATGCATCGATTCTCTTTTCCAAATAATCAATGGTATCCGACTTCAGCTTCGCCTTACGTTCGCTTGATACATTGGCCAAGTCCGTACCAAGGTCAAATAGTTCATGCTGTATTTTCTCCAAGTCTTCTAAAATATCCGAAAATAATCGTTGATCCAATTCAGACACTGCTTGCCCTACGAAACTATTGATTTCATCCACTGTTCCATATGCGTCGACGCGTATATCATCCTTGTCCACCCTGCCGCCTATTAGGCTCGTTTTTCCTTTATCTCCTGTCCTGGTATATATCAACATAGACATCACTCCTATTTTAATTTAGTTGGAATCCCATACCAAATTTGATCTGCTTTGTCCGAAGCCAAAACCGTATCTTGAAAACACCAGCCACATAGATCACGGTGCTTTCTGTCCATTTCATCAATGGGAACGATCCCTTTGGTGATGTCGTTCCCGATGAATATGACTGTTCGCTCATCTGCTTCCCACTGTTTCCATTCATGTAATATCCCCCGCCATTTTTCCCTAGCCGGCTGTACTTCTGAAACATCATCTAACATTTTCCTCAGCCAAACTTCTATTCCTTGCAGGATGACGATATCCGGCATCACAGATAAATGATCTGGGGAAGGTATCTTATCCTCCCGATAAGCAGAAACCCACATCCAGGATGAGTGCTGCCCAATGGAATATCGTTCTTTTACCCATGCTGATTTTCCGTTAAAGGCACCTCCCGCAACAAAGTGCATCGGTCGCCGCACCCCCATTCATCATATGTCCATATCAATTCAAAACCCGTACCATAAGGAACATCCCAACTCCAGAATCCTTTCGATTCAGGGACGAACCTATCCAGTAAATAACGAATCACTCCACTATGAGTCACAATTGCACAACTATTGTGCTGATTTCTTGACAGGTTTTCCTTGATCTGTTTAATAGCCCGGTCAACCCTTTTCGTGAACACGCCAAATGTTTCACCATCTGGAGTCTTCATCTTAAAGGGATAGTTGAGCCATTCTTGATAATAACTATTTTCAGCTAATTCATTGTGGTGTTTTGCTTCCCATTCCCCAAAATGGAGTTCCCTCAGATCAGGATTATAAGATACTTGCCGATTTGAAAAATACAGATGTGCTGTTTCTTTACATCTTGATAAATCACTGGAATAAATGGAATCATAATGAGAGAGGTGAAATGGCGCATTTCTCATTTGGTCCTTCCAATCTTGACAAAGCGGAGCATCGGACCATCCAATATACAACCCTTTCTTGTTTTCCTTGGTTACACCGTGGCGAAATAATGCCATAACCATGCAATCATCCATAGAAACAGCTCACCTCCTTCAACTGATGCGCCCAATATATCACCAGTCATTCCGCCAAACCATTTGTTGATTTTCATAGAAGCAAATGCAATGAACATTACGGCAGTGATTAAGAGCAGGACAAATTGCCGAAAAATTGAAAAGTTGATTATGAAACAAGAAGCAGCGATGAGGATCAAGTAAACCGTGTAATGCATAGGAAGATGGTTATCCAAATCCTTTTTGAAAAAATAAGCCAGTCCCTCATCCTTTGCCGGAGTCAATTGATGAAGCATCCAGCCCATTATGCTCTTACTGAAAATAGGAATGAGAAATAGGAACCAATATGTATTGATGGTAAAGCGCTGCATGATTTCAAACACGAAAAGGAACTTGGCCGCCAATAAAAGAATGATTGAAAGGACCCCAAATGCGCCAGTCCTTGGATCCTTCATCACTTCCAAGCGTTTCTCCTTCGTTTGATAGGAGAAATATGCATCACTCGCATCAATCCAGCCGTCCAGATGGATTCCTCCTGTAAAGGCAATCATGAAAACCATTAGAAAAAAAGAGCATGCCAGGTCCGAAAAGGGGGTGGCATGGAGAAGCCAAGCTGCCATTATAAAAATGAAACCTTGAAAAGCACCAAGTATCGGAAATGTCCGGACAGCTCCATTTACGTTCAAAGGATTCATTTCGATCGATTTGGTAACAGGGACGATTGTAAAAAACTGCAGGTTTAATAAAAATCCATTCCACCACCCTTTAATCGCCGCCATTTGGTTCCCCCTTTCCATGCTTCATGCAGACTGCTCTTCCAAATTCAACTAGATAAGCTTCATCAGCCAAACTCACCAAAGTAAGGTGGAGCATGCCCATTATCCGTTGATATGTATGAACAAATGGATTGTTTTTCGGGATATCCTGAAAGACTTCATTCGTGACGACGATTAAATAGCGGCATTTTTTAAATATTTTCTGAATGCCATCCAATATAGATTGATACCATCCATCAAGTAGTTTATCGGTATCTGGATTTTGCTCGTGTCCAAACAGTTCATTATTGACCAGATTGGTTAAGCAATCCAAGAGGACGACTTCTGAGTCTTTGAACTGCTCGGCAGCCTTATCGATGGAGGATTGGATTTCCACTGTCCTCCACTCCCTACTTGAGAGGCTTCGGTTCTTTTGATGACGAGTAATTCTTTCGGCCATTTCTTTGTCTGAGGCCACACCTGTAGCGATATACATAAATGGCCCTTGAATGGATAGAGACGCAGCATAGTCTTCTGCAAAACTGCTTTTTCCGCTGCGTACCCCGCCTGAAATGAAGATCAGTCTTCCCATTCTTCTTGGCCCCTTCGATCGTTCTTTATCGCTCTTTTCGTACAATCATAAACCCCTTTGCTAATGGCTTGCCCCAATGGGGTCACCGTACCGGCGAAAGGCAGTTTTTCCCCCGTTTGTGTGGCTGCAATCAAAATGCTGTCGGTAGAAGTGCCGGTAGCTGTCGTTTTAGTTACCGGATCAAGCACATTTTCATCCTGCATTACTTTCACTTTTGCTTCAGTAGCGGTAATGATTGCTTGGATAAATGCCTCTTCTGAAACATGTCCATTTATGAAGATCCATGTATTGATCGTACCTGGCTTTTCATTCGCTTTAATCTCCTGATGCTTGGAAGTATCTATTGCATTTGAGATACCGGCAGTGACGACAATGAATAATGAAAATCCTTCTGCTTCGATGAATTTATATGCCACGTCAGATAGCCTTACAGATGTAAGCATCCCTACGGAATCATGGGGGTCAACCCCATTTTTGCTCAAATAGTCGATCATTTCGCCTTTAAAATCAATGTGGCAGTAGTCGGCAGGAACATGGCGATTGATGAATGTTTTGTACCAGCCGATGCCTGACCCGACCACACCGGAAGAAATCGTTTTTAAAGGAAGCGGTGATGTAATACCAATGTATTTCTCTCCTATATCCAATAGTGTTTCATTAATGATGAACGGATCGCTTTTCTGCTGGTTCGGTACTAACAGCATCTGTGGTTTCGCGACTGACGGGTGAGGCTGTTTTTCAATCCGTGTTTCATAGACTTCTTGAATGAGCTCCTCTTTTAATACATGCATAGGGTGATCTACCAACTTTTTTTCTCCTTTTTGCATTAGAAGCATCCGATCACAATATAGGCTGGCCAAATTGAGGTCATGGAAAATCGAGATGACGGTCAATCCTTTTTCCTTTGTCCAGCGTTTTAATAGATCCATAAGCTCCTTTTGAAAAGAAAGATCCAGATGGTTGGTCGGCTCATCAAGAAGCAGGAGCTTTGGCTGCTGTACAAGCGCCTGTGCTAAAAAAATCCGCTGCTGCTCTCCGCCTGAACACTCATGTATATAGTGATCGGCCAAATGATCGGTCTCTGTTTGTCTCATGACTTCATTTACAATTTCTTCATCCTTTATGGACCAGTTTTGCAGCCATCCTTTTTGATGAGCATACCTGCCCATTGAGACTGTTTCCTTTACGGAATAGGAAAAGGAATGAGCAGATAATTGTGGCAACACAGCAATTGTTTTGGCAGCTTCCTTGACGGTGATGTCTCTAATATTTTTTCCATCAAGTTCGATCGTCCCATATAATGGTTGTAATATTCCACTGATCGTCTTTAAGAGAGTTGTTTTTCCACTTCCGTTTGGACCTAATATCCCAAAAAAAGTTCCTTTTTGGACATGAAAGGAGATATCTTTGATAATTGCAGTTTGCGAATACCCAGCCGACAATCCATTGATATTCAGCATGATTTTCATCTCCTTCCTCGTTTGTTTTTCATTAAGATGATGGCGAAAATCGGTGCTCCAATCAAAGAAGTGATGACGCCAATCGGCAATTCAGAAGGTGAAATGATCATTCGTGCAGCTGTATCTGCCAGGATTAAAAATGCTGCCCCGACCAATGCCGATAAAGGAAGTAAGTGGCGATGATCAGGTCCCCATAATAGTCTGCAGAAATGAGGTACAACCAAGCCGACAAATCCTATCGTACCTGACACTGCCACAGCAGATCCGGTCAACATCGATCCTGCAGCAAGGATAAGAAGCTTTCTTCTTTGGACGTTCACACCCAAATGTTGGGCGCGTTCTTCCCCAAAGGACAATGCGTTCAATTCTCTGCCATTGAGCATCAACAGTATCGAACCAAAAATAAAAAATGGCAATATGAGTGTTATGTAAGACCAGCCACGCATGGATACACTGCCAAGAAGCCAGCCGATAATTTGTCGAAGTTCATCACCTGTCAATGCAATCATTAATGAAATGAGGGAACCTAAGAAAGAACTGAAAATGATTCCGGTTAATATAATGGTCTCTACCTTCATCGAACGATCGATCCGACGTGCAAATAGCAACACGATCATCATGGTCAATATGGCTGTGGCGATGCTGAATACCGGTAAAGTAAACATTCCTAATAACGGAAGTGTCAAGGAAAAAAAGATGGTGATGACTGCCCCAAGGGACGCACCTGATGAAACACCGAGTGTATATGGGTCCGCCAATGGATTCCGCAATAATCCTTGGAAGGCAGTCCCAGACATAGCAAGGGATGCTCCAACCAACCCTGCCAGCAGAACACGGGGCAGCCTGATTTCCATGATAATGTTTGTGTACATAGGGTCTATCGTTGAAGAGGGCTGATAGCGGAAAAGCTGCCCTCCAACGATTTGTAAAATATCCATAACTGGGATTGATATTGAACCGATTGACATTCCAATCAGCAGAGAAGCCAATAGGAAGCCAATGGATAAAATATAACGAACGAGGATATTATTTTGCAAAAATGTCTGGATATACGACTTTCGCAATCTGCTCGATCCCTTCTACAAGCCTTGGTCCTGAACGTGTAACCATATCTGAATTGACATCATAGACTTCCTTATTTTTTACTGCAGGAACATCTGCCCAGCCGCTGCGCCCCAAAACTTGTTCTTTTGGATTTTTCACATAATAGCCATATGTGGTGATGATCACATCCGGCTTTAATCCCACGATCGATTCTTCAGACATCTTGGCCCAGCCATCTTGACTCTTGGCTGCGTTTTTCGCATGGATGATGGATAGGATTTCATCTAGATACGTATCTTTCCCTGCAGTGTATATTTCAGGCTGGGGAGAGACTTCCACAAAAACACTTTTTTCATCCTTTTCAGGAATGGCACTCGCCTTTTTTTGGATGTCAGCAATCTTATCCTTCATATCTTGAACGATGGATTTTGCTTTTTTATCGGTCCCAGTAGCACGTCCAATCATTTCAATTGATTCATAGACATCATTAAAGTTCTTTCCATCATTGATAACGACAACGGTAATGCCCGCATCCCTCAATTGTTGAAGTCCTGCGCTGGCACTTTTAGCCGTCGATTCATGGGCAAGGACAAGATCAGGCTTCAACCCGATGATTTTCTCAACATTAAATTCCATGCCGCCGATTTTTTCTTTTTTTGCCGCTTCTTTTGGATAGTTATCAAAGTCAGAAACTCCTACTATTTTATCCCCTAAGCCTAAAGCAAATGCAACCTCCGTGTTGCTTGGAATCAGAGATACGATGCGCTTAGGTTCTTGCTTTATCGTAATTTCCTTATTTTCGGCATCTTTGACAGTGATCGGAAATGCAGCTTTGTTGCTTTCATTTGTACTTTTTCCATCTTTGCTCCCGTGATTAGAATCAGTTCCACAGCCAGCGAGCATTCCACCGACTAACAAAATGGATAATAAGAGTGCGAATATTTTCTTCATGAACTTTCTCTCCTTTTTCTCCCCGTGAAATAAAAAACAAGCCGACCCTGAAGAAGAGTCGGCTTTCTGTATGTATACAGGCATAAAATATAACAGCCTAATATACACCATCCTATCCTCGTAGGTTTTGTGGTGCAAAAAAATGGCAGGTCTCCTGGCTCTTGATCATTGCGAACTGCACCTTCCCATACGTTATGTACAGTGGTTAAAGCAGCTTGCTCCCAATTACAGTGGCGGGACCGCGTTGGAATTTCACCAACTTCCCTTTTAAGAGTCTGCAAGTACATGCATCCTCACCATTTTTAATGCGATTATGAATTTTTTCCGCTAAAAGAGATTATAGCACGGAGAAGGTCATTCGTCATGTTTTTTGAAAACCTTTTCTTAGGTTGGGTCATGACCCTTCAAAGAGAAAATTCATTTTGTTATTTTTCCATTCTAGTTTAGCGTTGAAATTCTTTTCCCCTTTTTTAAAGCCTTTGATAAGGTTCGTTTCCCCATCCTTTAATAGCTTCTTCATATTAGCTTGAGATATGGTTTTCCCTAATATTTTTTTTGAGAACGTCATATCACATTTAGTTTTTTGGTAAGAACTACAACCATAGAACTTCCCTTTGTCGACGATTTTTCCACCATCACACTTCGGACAGGAGCCTAAAGGCGTCGAATCAAACGTTTTTTTCCTCCCTTTCCCTCGTGTAGAGTTTGCCTGGATGCTATCCACATCGAATTGCTCGAAGCTCCATCCTTCGGCCTGGTTTACTGCGTCCTGAATGATTTTTCCCGTCATTTTCCTGACTTGTTCCATGAACGCATTCGGTGATGCTTTTCCGTCACCGATTTCACTAAGGCGCTGCTCCCATTTAGCTGTCATTTCCGGGGAGGCAAGGATTTTGTCCCCGATTGCAGCGATTAATACTTTCCCCTTATCGGTTGCAAATACTTGGTTTTTTTTGACTTCGATATAATTTCTTGTTTTCAGCATGGTGATGATCCCAGACCTGGTCGCCTCTGTTCCGAGCCCTTCCGTTTTCATGAGAACTTTCTCCAAGTCATCATTGTTTAGGTGCTTCCCAGCCGTTTTCATGAGGGTGATCAACTGGCCCTCCGTGTATCGCTTTGGAGGCTGAGTCTTCCCTTCTTTCACCCAAGCCATTTCGGTATTTCCAATTTCCCCATTCTCGACAATCGGAAGAATAACATCGTTATCAGCATCATCTTTTTGAAAGATGACTTTTCTCCACCCTTCCTTTATCTGCTGCTTTCCTTTTGATATAAAATCGGCACGATCATCTACTTTTGTATGTATGGTGGTATAGTCATAAATCGATTTGTCATAATGTGCCGCGATCAATCTTCGTATGATCAAGTCATATATTTTTTTTTCGTCCCCTGAAAGCTTGGCAGGATCTTTAACCTGTTCTGTCGGTATAATTGCATAGTGATCCGTCACTTTTTTTTCATTCACATACCTTTTGTTATTCATGATCGAAGGATGCGGCAAAGGAAAAAGTCCTTCGTATTCCTTGAATTGACTGATCTTTTCCAGGATATCCGGAAACATCTCCGCTTCACCCGGTGTAACAAAAGCGGAGTCCGACCGTGGATATGACACGATGCCTTTCTGGTAAAGGGCTTGAGTGACATCCAACGTTTTTTTGGGTGAAAAAGTATACATTTTATTGGCTGTTGCTTGTAAGGAAGAAAGGTTAAACAGCATCGGAGGCTGATATTCTTTCCTATCTTTGTCTACTTTATCAACCTTTGCTTTTTTTCCTTGACAAAAAGAGGCGATTTTTTCAGCCATCTCCTTTGTTTGAATTCGTGATTCTTCTTCTTTATTCCACTTTCCTTCATAGGTTTTTCCATCCATTTGAAAACTGGCCATGACCTCCCAAAAAGGTTCAGATTTAAAATTTGCAATTTCATTTTCACGCTTAACGATCAATGCAAGTGTAGGAGTCTGTACCCTCCCGGCAGAAAACACATCTGAAATGCCCTTTTGCTTCAGTAAAATACTATAAATGCGGGATGCATTCATCCCGACAAGCCAGTCCGCACATGCACGTGTGTAAGCCTCATAAAATACATTTTTTGTGTCTGACTCATCCAGCAGCTGAACAAATCCTTCCAAAATGGCTTTTTTCGTCAATGATGAAATCCAAAGTCGTTTCATCGGTTTTTTGACACCGGACATGCTGATTACATTTCGGACGATCAATTCACCTTCGCGTCCTGCATCACCGGCATGAATGATTTCCTTCACTTCAGGTTTCTTCAGCAGCGTTTTGACCACGTTGAACTGTTTATACTTTGTTTTCTCCACTTCGTATTGGAACTTTTCTGGGATTATAGGGAGCGTGTCGATGGACCATTTTTTCCATTGAGGGTTGTATTTTTCAGGGGATATCAACTGGCAGAGATGACCGATGGCCCAAGTGATATAAGCTCCTTCTGGGAAAAGATCATTTGGTAGCACTTCGATGAAGCCCTGCTGCTTCCTGCTTTTAAACGGGGAGGCCAATGTAGCGCCTTGATCGGGCTTTTCGGCGATGATAACTTTCATATTCAATCTCCTTCATTATTCATTACTATCATTATACCTGTAATTGGCCAGAAGGTGGGAGTGAAATGATAGAAAAAGGGGCCATGCTCATACCGTCCAAATAAATCAGCCGTACCCCTTGGTGCCAGGCACCAAGGGGCAGGATCTCTAGAAGCCGGTGTCGCCGATCATTCCTTTTTCTTTTAAATGGCGGTCTTCCTGTTCGACAATTTCCGGTATGTGTTTGGGGATTTCCCCTTCTGGAACCTCTCCATTTATGGAAAGGTAATAGTGCCTGATCGGTTTTAAATGATCATCCAGTTCGTAAACTAGAGGAATACCGGTTGGGATATTTAAATCCGCAATACCATCTGCAGATATTTGGTCCAGGTGCTGTACGAGTGAACGGATCGTGTTGCCGTGGCAGGAAACGATGATATGTTTGCCCGCCTTGATGTTAGGAACGATTTCCTCCTTCCAGTAGGAAAGCACCCTTCTTTCCGTGTCCTCCAAGTTTTCTGTCAATGGGATATCTTCTTCATGTAAATGTTGATATTTCGGATCATTCACATCATGGCGGGGATCATCCTTTGCTAAAGCTGGCGGCCTTACCTTCATGGATCTTCTCCATTCGTGGACCTGTTCATCCCCGTATTTTTCAGCCGTGTCCTTTTTATTCAAACCTTGCAATGCTCCATAATGCCGTTCATTCAGATGCCAATTCTTTTGTATCGGTATCCACATATTATCCATTTCATGAAGGATGATCCAAAGTGTTCGGATCGACCTTTTCAATACGGAACAATAGCCCATATCAAAATTGAACCCATTTTCCCTGAGGATGATTCCGGCTTCCCTTGCTTCCTTCAACCCTTGGTCTGTAAGGTCTACATCTGTCCATCCAGTGAATTTATTCAAAAGATTCCATTCACTTTGACCATGACGAATCAGGACAATTTTATTCACGAACTTCACCTCTCCTCTTCAATCCATTCATTTTTTTAGTATTTGAAATGAGTACCATCCTTTATTCATCATTAGATGGCTACTCTTTCCATATCCCTGATGCTTGGTCTTTGAAACATTTTTTTTATAAGGATTGTTTGCAGTCAGCAAGCCTTGATAAAAACATTCACGGAATGAAAGGGATTGTGTTATAATCAACGGACATAAAGTCTATGAAACGAGGATTTAGATGCTGACATTTGAAGAGAAGTTACAGATTATCGAAAACAATTTTCCACAACTGAAGAAAAAAGATGTTTCTTTAAAGCGAGTAAATTTTCATTATGAGGACAGCGCATATGAGAAAAGCAATGTCGTCTATCATTTGCATCCAAATGGTAATGGATTTGTATATGGCGGATTTTTGGAAAACTATCCAACAGATCAAAAAGGGATGATCAATATCCGCGACTTCGATGCTGACGACCTTATCAAGGTGATCCAAGAATCGATCACATCCCTTTCTTGGAATGAAGAAAACACACGCGAAGCTGCGATCGTCGGGAATTCACAGGAAGAACGCTGGACGAATGCCGAAGGCCACAGTTTGCTTGTGGTCGAAGAAGATGACTGGTGGAACGTTTATGACGGATTGAATTTGGAAGCTGTCTTCGGTTCCTATGATGAGGCTGAAGATTACCTCTTAGAAGAAGGGTTTCGATTGAAATAATTGGATAAGCCATTCCAAGCAAAATGAGTCTTCCCGATAGGTACATCACGTACTGGGGGAAGACTCATTTTTTTATATAACGCTCTTTTCCTAAAGTTTGTTGCTATTCATTAAAGGTTGTTCAAGGATGATTTCCGCTGCAGGATGCTCGCTTTCCGAGCGGACTCACACGAAGTGAGGTCGTTCGATGTTGGCACACGACGTATACCGAACTTAATCGAACATCCTCCTTACCTCTCCTAGCTTCGCTGCGGGGTCTCACCTGTCTAGCACCAGGGCTTAGGGGGCTCGGGTTCATAAGCCAATTCTGTCAAAAAGGCAATGAACGCCTTTGTGTCAGAATCGACTTATGCTTGTCGCCCCTAGGCAAAGCCCTGCAGCTTTTCCAACTGACCCGCTGATCCCTCCGGAGTTTCGCACCTTCCGCTTCAATAAACAACATATGATGAGTTATTTTAAAAATCTTTGAGAATAGAGCCTTATTCGAAAATGGATTTCAATGTCCTCGTTTGTTTCTTCGAAAGCCTGTAATAGTTTTGGTTTCTAAATGCAATGGCGGTGTCGTTATCCAAATACCATAAGGAAGCCCAAATGAGAGCAACATGTTCTTCTGGTTCATTCAATGAAAATATGGAATCCGGTTTCCTGCTCATACCATTGAAGTTCTGTTCTGGTTGAAGTTCCTTGAATATGCGTTCTAAGGTCTCTATTTTCTTTTCATCGGTGATATCTTGATTGAATTGGAACCCTTCCCCATTTTCTATGGGGGTTCCTACCTTGATCACTTTATTGGAAGTCAAGCAGTTAGGAAAGCACCAATGGCAATCAAAGATATTAAGAAAAGAATTCTTTTTATTCTTAGCATTGATTTTAGATTTTCTCCGGCAATGAAGCAATATACATCAATTTGTCGACCTTTGCATGATCAGTATCACCATTCAGGATGCGCTGTACGTCATAAAGCACATCCTTCAAATGTACATTTGTCCCTTTTATTTTTGTGAATTCTTCTGCAACGTAGAATGCTTGTGTGAAGTATGCCTCCAGCCGCTGTCCTCTTTCAAATATTTCCTTATCATCTTGTGATAAATTTGCGTTGGTGTTCGCCGAGATTAAAAAACGGAGCTCTCTGTAGCGTCTTAATAATTTTTTTGCCTTTTGCTGGAGTATCATGTGATGTTGGTCAACGTAGGAGCCTTCTAATATCGTGGATGTCGAGTAAATCGGATTGATGGCAGGATAATATCTTCGTGAAATGAGTTCTGCATCGAATTGCCATAAAGATTCCAATGGTCCGTAGGGTTCATTCTCATCCACTGCTTCCCCTCTTGGGTCTGCGAGGAAAAATGTCACCGGCTGGATGTTTTGTTCTTCCAATTTCTCCTGAAGCGAAAAATATTCTCCGGACTCAATGACAGATCGATCCATTGCCAAGAAAATATCACGCTTCTTCCCTTCACTCACCGCTTCTTGAAAAACATCATCCATTGTCTGGCAAATGATTTCTGCGGCATGGAGGACATCGTCGATCCCTGGTCCATTTTCATTTTGAAAATAGGCGATTGTACAAGTCTCTTTTTTGTCCACCCTTGTCAGCACTTCTCCCAGTACGACGAGCTGACCCATTCCAGGCCGAGCTACACAACCGATATTTCCACCTTTTACAATAGGAGCAAAGAAATCGATAATTTTAATGCCTGTTTCAATCATCTCTCCATCTTTGCTTTTGATGAGCAATTCATCGAGGCTGCATTTGGCCAACTCAGCTAAGGCAGCAAGCGTGCGGACTTCTGCTCTTTCGATCGGTATCTTTCCTGTGCACAAATTAGAAACTGTTGCAGGTCGCAATCCCACTGTCTTAGCAGCAGATGTTAAATTCGGCACCTTGCGTCTCAGTAATGAAACATTCAATTTTAATTGATTCATGAAAACATCTCCTCTCTTTACTTTATATGGTATGTGAAGTTGCGCTAAAAAGCAATAAAAAATTACGTTTTAATATAATTTTTATTACTGTTCATTGTTTTTAGGGTTTCTTATATAAGCGAATTGAAAAAAACTTGGGGTTTCCCCCAAGTTAATCAACTGGTTTAATCATTGTAACAAATGTTGATGTACCTCGATTAAACTCAAGAACTTTTTTAAAGCCGAATTGTTTATAAAGATGTATCGCTCGTTCGTTAAAATCCGCAACCGTCAGCCGAAGTGGACCATTTCCTTTTTTGACTGAAACAAATTCGATGACACTTTTGAAAAATGTTTTTCCGAAACCCTGTCCTGTCAAATCAGGCCTCAGTCCTATCCCGATATCATCCATTTCTTCAGTATAAGCTCCAAATTGTGAGCCGGTAGGAACCTGGGCGGCCTTCCCAATGCAGCAGTAGCCGATCAAAACATCGTGTTGATCGACCGCGGAAAAATAATGATTTTCTAACAGTTCGGCCAAGTTCTCTTCATTTTCTTCATTATTATAAAAATCATATGGTTGTTCATATTTCCAGTTTAGGATTTGCTTGGCGTGTAATCTGTTCATTGGTAAAAATCGTATTGGCATAATGCTTTCTCCCTTGTTGAGTTAAGAATTTATATAAGTACATTCGCATCCTTGCCTGTCCCATTCACCAATTTTCGTTTACCCTTTTTCCAAATATATAAATTGAATCCGACGTAATAGGTTGCCAAAAGAAAAAAGACTGCACGACTCCATGGGTCCCGGGTAAATGCCTGGCTGAATTGAATGGGATCTTGAGAACCTTGGCTATTGCCAACTAGGATGACATAAGTGAACCGATAAAGGAATCTGCTTAAAAAAATGAACAAAATCAAAGATTCGATCCAAATGTGTGTGCGATAATACAATTTTTCGACACGGATTTCCAAGGAAGAATGTTTGAAGGCGTATATTAATATGATGGATCCTGCCATTACCCCGAAGAAATCATAAAGATAATCGCTCGGATGCAGTAAGCTTGCTGCAAGAATCATAAAAGATACTATACAGAATATTGCCGATCGTATTAATAATCGCTTAGGTTTATATAATTGAAACCCAATCGACCGCTTGATTCTTCTGTACAAAATGAATGCGATCAGAGCAAACGGAATTATATATTGCGGTAAATCACTCATTGTCCATACCTCCTGAATCTATTTACATCACATGCATTATTTTACCATTTTTTTAGGTTGAATGATTAGGCGTTTTACTCATATTTTGCAGGTTTCAAGATATTCGTCATGTCAAAACGAGTTCTACAAACATACTGTGGAATAGATAAGGCATTTAAGGAGGTGAAACATATGGGCTTTGATGGTGGATTCGCTGGCGGATTTGCGTTGGTGGTTGTTTTGTTCATTCTTTTGATCATTATCGGTTCTGCATACATCCGTTACTAGGACCCAGAACACCCCCATATATTTACTCCTGCTTCGGCGCCAATTCTTTGGCGCTTCTTGACCAATTATTGAATCCGAAAAAAAAGATAAAAAAAAGCGCCGATGATCTGGCGCTTTTTATCTTCATTCATCTTCTGGAAAATATGGATTGAGATGAATCAAGACTTCATCAATATTATCATATTGCTCCATCAATGCTTCCTTGATTTCTCTTGCTAAATCATGGCCTTCTTTAATCGTTTTATTGTGATCGATGGCGATGCGAAGGTCGACTACGATATAATGGCCGAGTTCGCGCGCCCTCAGCTTGTCGATCCGCCTTACTTGATTAAAGCCAGAAATGATTGTAATGAAATCTTCTTGTGTCTTCACATCAATATTACGTTCAAGCAAAATGTCAAATGCTTCTACGAGCATTTCTTTAGCTATTTTAAAAATCAAATATGCTACAAAAATACTCGCTATTTTATCACCGTACAGTAAAATATGTATATTGAACTTTGTGCCGATTACGGACAGCAATACACCGGCTGCTGCAGCGAGTGAAGCAACAATATCGGCTTTATGATCAAATGCAATGGCTTCGATAGCTTTACTATTATGCTGGTTGGCCACATTCAAGGAGGAACGATACAGATATTCCTTGGCAGCATACGAAAAAATGGCTACCCACATAGCAAGTATGCTTGGCGCTTCGATCGGATGAAATAATCCGGATACCGCTTCGTAAACGACATACAATGATACGATGAACAATAAGATTCCTACTATTCCCGACACAATGACCTCCGCTTTTCCGTGTCCATAAGGGTGGTCCGCGTCCGCAGGTTTATTGGCAATTTTAATGACAAGCAGTACAATCAAGGATGCAAAGACATCTGCAGCTGAATGGATCCCATCAGCAAATACCGCATCACTGTGGCTGTAATATCCAATGACGACTTTTCCAATCGTCAGGATAATATTTGCAACAAGACTGATCCATGCAATTTTTTTGGCTATTGATTCCCTAGCTCCCAATTCCTTCACCTCAAATGTCAATCTTTTGATATCATAGCAAATGCCTGCCAGGTGGGTCTAGAGCAAGAGAGTTGTCGTCAACTATGCTTATAAGGTGAATAAAACAATTTTAAAGACAAGAAAAAAAGTTTCTCTTGTCTAAAACAAGCAACTCATCATTATTATTTTGTAATTGCTTATGTAATATTCCATCCGAAAGGAAAACACTAATTATTCACTTTTTGCGACAAATGGATTTGTTCATCAAGCCAGTCTTCAATTCGGGAATGCAATGAATTCGATGCCCATAATGTCAATGCCTCCCTCTCACCCAGTTCATTGACTAAATGCTCTACAAACAATGTCCCGATATAATATCCAAGTCGGTTATATCCAAATCTATTTCCTCCTGAAAGCCTGAACCATTCACGTTCTTTCTCCATATTCCATTGCCCTATGGTATCCTCCTGGAATGCTTTGATGATGGAATGTCTGTTCTTCTCTGCAAAAGCATACCACCCAATTCCTTCATCATTATAAGAAAAGTAAACCGGCTCATCTACATTCTCTACAATCCTCTTGGAAAGATATGTGGCAACTCCCTCCCTATACAGAGTTGTCATCCCATGCATCCAATCAATGTTTCTCCAATCAATGCCCTCTTCTCCCGAAATGACATTATGATAAACATGTCCGATTTCATGAGCAGCGATCACCTTCATATGTTCTTCTTTGGCAGAAAGCTTTTCGATTGCAAAGAAGATATCTCCTGCCACTTTTGCTTCGACAAACGCATTTGACCCAAAGGAGCCGATAAAAAGGTGGAATTGTAGATCATGATTAAAATGATATGTGGAGGTGTAAGTTGCATTCACTTCTTTAATTATTTCAGGTAATCTGTGTGACGCTTTTTTCATTTCATCCATGACAGCTGGATATTTGTCAATTGCTGCATTCAATCTTTCATCTGTAAGAGGGCAGTGTTGGGGGAAATAGCGCTCATACACGTCCGGATATTCAGAGAAGAGGCCCTTCAAGTTATGTGTGGTCAACGGTTGATGAGATTCATAAAATGAAAAGAAATTCGAAGTCAGGTCATTGATTTTCATGTAAATTCCCCTTTTTACCTTATTATACCATTTTGACTATTGGTTTTGATGAAGGAATAAACGCTATTATCAAGGGCTTACAATGATTGATTTCCGTTGCGGGATGCCCGCTTTCCGAGTGGCGGGTGATGAGTCCTCAGGAGTCCCGCGCTTTCAGATCCAATCAGCATCAAATGTGTATTAGATACAACACGCTTAGAAAAATAATTAAAAAAACTCAACCTTCAATAGAAAGTTGAGTCAGATCGGAAGATGATGATTGCCGTATACACGCTATATTTAGGACTGCTCCTCGGGGCATTTTCATATGAAATCAGCTATTTGATGCTTTCCCAGCTAATTTTCCAGATGCCTTCGTTGTTTTTAATAAGTGATATTGCCTTTTGTTCATTTCCTTCAGAGATGTAAATTATTGCTCTTCTTTCATTGATCAGTTTAATTTGATGGTGTCCTTGTTGAATCGGTCCATATAGAGCATTAAGCTTCGATCCATCTTGAGTTTTTCTGAATTCAATATATTCCTTTTCGGTTTTAAATGGCAGTTTTTCATTGCTGTCATGATTCAATAGAGCATATTGAATGGGATAATCATTCAATCTTCCTGCTTCTATAAACAGCTTGAAAATGTCGATGGCAGGAAGCCCGTTGAGCAAAGATTCTTTTTTGCTTGCAGAGAAATCCATATAGGTTTTCTTTAATTCACTGTTCATATTAAGATCTGAAAATGTTGAATCGGCATTGGTCGATACACCGGTTTTAGCCCGCAATGAGGCAGGTTTAGAAGACTTGCCATCGTTCATTTTGTATTCAGAACTACTTTCCGCCATGTCTGCACTTGATGAGTCATTTGACCCCATTTGTCCAAAATGGTTTATTAACGAGCCAATGATGAAAATAGCAAATGCAGCAGCGGCTATGCCGATGACCTTTGGGAACCAGCTTTTCTTCTTAATTGATGGCCGGTTAATTTCTTTTGATTCTTTGATTTTCATTCTTATTTTCCGTTTGTCTTCGTCTGTGAAAATTGGTTCAGGCGATATATATGCATCCAGATCATTTTTTAATCGATCTAGCTGTTTATCCATTCAGCATCCCTCCTCGCAAAGAATGCATCTTTTTTAATTTTTCCCTTCCCCGGTGCAGCCTCGTTTTGACAGTAGAAAGGCTGATTTCGAGCAATTGGCTGATTTCATCTGTTGAAAGATCTTTATAGTAAAAAAGAATGATCACTTCCCTATATTTGATCGGAAGCTGAAGTACAAATTTGATGAGCTGCCTGCTTTCATCTTTTAGGATCAATTCTTCTTCCGGCACTGCCCCTCCTTCATCCCCAAATGAAAAAAATTGGTCAGTCAATTGGAGCTTCCGAAAGTGCCAGCTGCGGAGATAGTCTTTGCATTTGTTGATGGCAATTGAATAGATCCAGCTTTTCAGCTTGGATCTTCCTTCAAAAGTATCGAGCTTTTGATAAATGGCCAAAAAAACCTCTTGAATCAAATCTTCCGTCTGGGCCCAATTTTTTGTATATGAAAACATGAGGCGCTTTAATTCCTCGCCATACATGTTCATCAAAATTTCAATGGCATCATCAGGCTTCATGCCTGCCATTATTTCGTCCTCGATCAGCGAGGCGGAAATGTGCTGCCTTTCCAAACCTCATCCCCCCTATTGAACTAGCTAGTCACCATTATGACGATCATGAAAGGTCAATGGTTACAACTCATTCTATCATTTTTGGATAGAAAAAAATGCCATTTCCCTTCGATTAGTATAAACAAAAGAGAAATTGGCATTTTAATTGACTTATCAATTTTTTATATTGATTTGGCTAAAAGCTCTCTAAGCCTTGCTTGTTCTTGCTGAACATCTTTTAAGATCAAAAAGATTTCATCCACATTATTTTTTTGCTGGTTCGAGAGATGGACGGCATGGCGTATCTTCTCTACTCCGCCCTCCTGTACTTTTTTAGTGAAATCTGTATTCTGTTTCACTTCTTCTGTTCCGGCAGCGATTTGCTGAATGGTAGCAGATATTTCCTGTATTTGTACGGTAACGTCTGAAATGGAACTGGAGATATGCTCGAATGAATCGCCTGCCACATTTACTTCATCAAGTCCTGTATTGATTTCTGCCAAGCCTTTTTCCATCGTTTCAATGGCATTAAAGGTGTTTGTTTGAATGAATTGGATCATTTCCGCAATTTCCTTTGCGGAGGAAGTTGATTCTGAAGCCAGCTTTCGGACCTCTTCAGCTACAACAGAAAACCCTTTTCCATGTTCACCTGCCCGTGCAGCTTCGATGGCAGCATTCAAAGCCAATAAATTCGTTTGTTCAGAAATATTGGTAATGACCGCCACAATATCCCCGATTTTATTCGAGTAAGAACCTAATTGCTTAAGAATGTCTGCAGATTGATTGACACTCGAGTGAATGGACTGCATTTGTTGAACCAGGTGGTGGATGGCTTTATTTCCTTCCGCTGTCTTATTTGATGCAAGTATGGCGGATTCCGAAACCCTTTCGGTGTTGTCGGCGACTTGATGGACACCAGTTGACATTTCTTCCATGCTTTTCGTACTCTTTTCCACATTATCAGCCTGAAGCAGGGCTCCATCAAGCATATCATTCATCGTGGCTTCCATTTCTTCCGAACCAGCTGCCAATACCTCGAATGAATCTGCTATTTTTGCATACATATCCATAATATTTACAGCTTCTTCATTGAGTCCATGAGTGCCATTTCCAGCATGGGCTTTTACCTCATTCAGCAGCTGCTCCAGAGATGGTTTCTTCACCGCTTCCAACGTCACCCCAGCTTCTGTAAATCCTTTCATTACTGTATTGATGGCTTGGTTATGTGCCTTTTTCATGAAGACTCGGTGCAAGAAATAGAATAAGATCGCCATTCCAGCACTGCCAATTAAAAGGATGATTCCATTATTAATGACGAAGCGATTTTGATCGATAAAAAAGATCATTCCAATTGATATCGAAAGAATACATACTAAGAGTAAAATGATTTTCAGCAGATGTTTAAACATGTTCATTGTCCCCCAATTAAACCAGGATGGCTTCCTTTAAATGTTTTTCTAGATATTGATATTTTGCGTATGCAGGTTTTGTCGTCAATGACTGCTTGTCCATTAATTCATTGCATGCGGCTTTAACCGGGACTCCAAGCTTCGAAGAAAGGAATTTTTCAAATGTGGAATTCATATATTCCTCAACAAAAGTATCATTAATTTGATATTCAAACAGCAGGTGGTCGTCATAAACATGCATTTTCCAAAGAAATGGAACTACTAGGAGGGAGTAAACCGCCTCTTGCAAATCGTACATCGTAAAATTTTTGCCTTGGATTGAAACTTGATCGTCCTTCCTGCCTAAATGGGTGAGGAACGATTCCGTTTTCCCACATAAACATGCTGCTCCATCTTCAATTTGTATTAAGTCTTCATTGGCATATCTCAATAATGGCATTCCTTCCCTGGCGGTGGAGATCACACAATTTCCAGTCTGTCCCGTATTTTGTGGATCACCATTATCATCGAGGCATTCAACCAGCGCTTTTGGATGTTCCAAATGATAATGGCCTTCAGGACAATGAACAAATAATCCTCCTGTTTCAGTGCTTCCAAAGAAACCGATTACCGGGACTCCCCATAGACGTTCTAAATATTTTTTTCGATTTGGACTCAAGACTTCCCCTGCCACAAATAGTGCGCGAAGACCGGTGGTAGGAAGCGAAATTCCATTTTGTTTCGCTACTTCTGCCAGTATTTCCGCTTCAGAAGGCAATACGGCTAAAATGGTGGCATTCGTCCTTAACAACAGCTCGATGACCCTCAAATGAGGTGTGACCATTGTGGCTTTGCTCGCTGCAATATGGGTCGCTTTCGTCTTTTGGCATGCCCAATACAAAATGAATGAGGGGATGGCCAAAGCAAATGGGAATCTATTCAATAAAATATCATTTGGCTGGAGCTTCAGCCTGCTTTTGGTAATCACACTAGCTTCCATTTCTGTATCTTTGTGACTGTACCAGCTTGGGGTCGGTTTTCCGCTCGTCCCGCTCGTTTCATGATAAGTGGCTATTTTTTTGAATGGTACCCCAATCAATGAATAAGGTTCTGTTTCACGCAATTCCTTCTTCGTTGTATACGGAATGTGCTTCCAATCTTCAAGATCTATCGTTCTCAATTTTTCGATATAAAAATTTGATTGCAATGCTGTTTTTACAAATTCGTCCATGATACCCCTCCTAAGAAATAAGCTCTGTTTATAAAATTTTGTTTGAAAGGAGGTAATCGACCTGTTCCTATCAAATGCCCATTAAACAGAGAAATGAAAAAAAATAGAAACTACCCGAAAGCATATTATTTCCGCCATCAGATAGTTCCCGAATCCAGTTGGCGGCTCGGCTGTCATAGTTCGATGAACGTTAGACCCGCAGCTTTGCGTCCTAGTCTTTCAACTAGTTTGCCATTATCAGTTAGATGTTCATTTAAGTTGGAATAACTGGAATAATGTTCTAAATATTATCTTATAGGAAGTAAGATAGACCTACAATAATTTTGTCGAAAAAAAGAGAAAAATAGTATTATATACCTACAACAATTTAAAGAATCTAAAATATTCATTCCAAAAATCGTTCTTTTTCACCAGGTGACGGGATTCGACAGCTCTCTTGCTTTCCAAACCATTTATATCGGTTTTTAGCGATCATGTCATAGACAAAATCACGCAAAGATTTAGGAATGATTAATAAGATATAAAATAGCTTCCATGCTCCTTTCAAATGTCTGCATACTCTCAAAGCTGCTGTGGATTTTATGAAGAGCCTTCCATTTTCGATCAGGAAAAAACTGTCCAATCGAGGTTCCATTTGATGATCATTCAATAATCTTTGCCCAGCTTCACTTTGGAGTGATGCAAATCGAAAGTAGCCAGCGTCTCTTTTCAAAATAAATTGAACACTACCATTACAGAAATTACATACTCCATCAAATAATATTACTCCGCTCATCTTATCACCGGCTTTCGCTTTTTTTATGAACTATTTTCATTATTAGACTTTTCCTCTTATTTCTTCTATACTTATTTTATTGAAAATGTTTTGAGGTGATTTGCATGAAAGAATCCTCGCTTTGTCCGAAAGTTGAAAAAGCGATGCAAATGATCAGCAAACGCTGGACTGCATTGATCATTTATCGGCTTCTAGAGGGACCGCAGCGATTTTGCGAAATAGAAGGTTCATTGCCTGTAAGCGGACGGTTGCTTTCAGAACGTCTGAAAGATCTGGAAAAAGAAGACGTCGTCACCCGGACTGTCTATCCAGAAGTTCCTGCTAGGGTAGAATATACCTTGACTGAAAAAGGGATGGCGCTGGAACCGATTATACGTGAATTGGAGCAATGGTCACAAAAATATATGGAAGCTACAGTCACAAAATGACAACGAAGGATGAAGTGATCATCGCATCGTTGTCATTTTTTATGTATACATTTCTGCACTCCTTTGAAAAAATTCGATTGTTTTTCTCCATGAATCAACACTTGCAGCGGCTGTTCCTTCCTTGGTCCCGCCACTAAATAAATCCGCTCTTATAGGGATGTATGGAATTCCTGTTTCATGCCCGGCATTTTCATAAACAAGCAAGGTTTTCTGATTAATATCGTGTTTCAATGCAATTTGATTGAAATACAAAGAATCGAATGCTGCGTCCTCTTTTCCGCATATGAGGAGAAAATGTGATGAAACATCAGATATCGGTATTATGGCCTTCTCCATAGATCCTTTATCCCTACATAGGGCTCTGTACCAGTAAGGAAGAGGATTCTTTCCTTCTTTCCACTCAGCTAAACAATGTAAAGCTGCATCTATGGGGTTCGTTGGTGAGGCATAGGGCAGGGGATGGCCATTAAACATCCAGGCAGGGGGAAGTTCCTTTTGCTCTGTCCACGGCACAATGCCTGCGAAAGAAACTGCTGAACCGTTCAATGATACGGCTGCTTTAATAGAGTGATATTTATGGGCTGACCATAAAACCAATTCTCCTCCTCTGGATGTCCCGTGTATTCCAATCCACCCTTTAGAAACGTTGGATTGATTTTTCAGCCATTGGATTGCATATCCAATCCTTTCTAACGGGACATATGTAAGCCTTTCCGGCAAATGTTCCTCACCCCAGTAAGCTAATGCCAAAACATGAAATCCACGGGAAGCAAGCAAAGCTGCCGGGTAATCATAAATTCCCCCTTCTGATCCACCTACTACAATGATTGCTGGGGCTTTCTTTTTATGAAAATAAAAATTCCCGACTAAATATTCATCTCTAATGTGAAAAACCTGGGTGTCCATTGTTTTCCAGAGTCTTTGTATCTCAAGTTTATCCAATATTTTACCTTTATCCGTTTCCAGCGTAATGAGGATATTGTAGGGCTGCAGCTTTTCATATGCAGCATGGCTTTCCTGTTCTTCTTTCCTCTTTAATGTCATTGACCAAAATAGCCCCATTCCATCAACCCCTTCATAGGAGCCGCGAATGGAAGATTGTCTATTGATATCTACTTGTCCATTCTGGTTTGCGGCATAGTGTCCATAGGATTCCCAATAATACGTAAATTGCTTTGTAATCGATCTTCTTGAAAATCGAATGATGCACTCTTGATGCGGCTTTAACCCATTGGCCTTTATGTGGATTTTTTCATCCATTAAGGAAACGGCTTTATTGATTGATATATTTGGTTTTCGATTCCGTATGCTGTCCCTCCCCTTCCTTTTTTGGTTGTTCTTTTTTGATTAATTTGCTGAAATTCATGAAAGGTCTATATTAAGTTCGAAAAAGGAATTAATATTTCTTTACAATCATTCGATAAATATGTCTTGTTCCCTTTATATTAATTTGTAAAAGCTATTTTTGATTATAGTATGGTTTTAATAGGCTCTTATCTCAAAGATAGTTGTTTTTAACAGTTTTTGTTTAAGATAATTCATCATACGATATTGATTGGAGCGGAAGGTGAGAGACTCCTGCAGAGGAAATCAACTTTACACAACCTTTGATGAATAACAACAAACTTTTAGAAATGAGCATATTGATAAGTGATTTATAAGAGCATAAAAAAAAGCTGTTGAAATAACAGCTTTTAATGCTTTGGATATTTACCTACAACATAGATGGATTTAATGATTCGTTTATTGATCCAGTTTCGATTCTCCGTGGTGTTCAAATTATTGAAGGTCAATTCCCTTCCTTCATTGGTTGTTACATAATGGGAAGGCAATGTATTCAAACTAAGGGCAATAATATCATTTTTGCATTTATCACACTTGCAGAATGTTTGATATTCACTTCCAGTCAAAAGCATTGTAACGATGGCAGAAACAATTTCCTCCATTACATTTACGTATTTAATTTCCATACTCCCTGCACCCCTCATGTTGAAAACCATTCGAATGTATGATTTGATAAAATAAATAATTTTTTACTGATGATATTCATTGTACCATGTAATTTTTTATCATCAATCAAAACATGTACGATACGAGGAGGAGCCAGTCATGACAATAGATATTCATTACAAACCATTGCCAAGGGATTTTTATGGGCAGCCCACACTGAAATTGGCTCAATCATTACTTGGAGCCTTGCTGGTCAGCATGACGCCAGATGGTAGTGCATCTGGATACATCGTTGAAACGGAAGCCTACATTGGCCCTCATGATCGGGCAGCTCATAGCTACAATAATCGCAGAACGAAAAGAACGGAGATGATGTTTCATCGTGCCGGAAAAGTCTATACATTTGTCATGCACACCCATTGCCTGGTCAATGTCGTCTCAGGAAAATTAGAACAGCCGGAAGCTGTCTTGATCAGAGCGGTTGAGCCCTATGCAGGCATTGATCTTATGTGTAATAGAAGGAAGATGCCATTCGGAAAGAACTTAACCAATGGACCGGGGAAATTGACAAAAGCGTTGGGCATTACGATGGAACAATATGGACACGACTTCTCCCACCCTCCTTTATTTCTTGCTGAAGGAATTCAACCTGGCAAAATATTTTCTGGTCCGCGAATAGGCATCGGCAATTCTGGTGAGGCGAAAGAGTATCCTTGGCGATATTGGATTGCGAATAATCCATTCGTTTCCAAATGATTTTTTGTAATTCCAATAAATAGTTATTAAAGAGAGGCGATGAGTGACTGGTTTAGGACTTACTCTTGCAAGCGGGGATAGTGCTACCATCACATTGAAGAAGGTTGCAGATCTAGAACAAGCTCCACAATAGTATTGTTTTACATGCATGCAGTCCTTGTGGCTGCATGCTTTTTACATATAGAAGTTGCTTATGCCTGTTATAATAAAAATTATACAATTATTGAACTTCTTCCTTTATTCATTGACTTTCTTTGAAACTATCGAAATAATAGAAGTTGTTTTCAGAGGATCTAGAGTAGAATTTCGTCTATTCAATAGAAAGAAGGAAATCTCATATGAAATCAAAATTTTTTAAGAGTCATTTTGCTGTATACTCAATATTGCTCATTGTGAAAGCAATCGTTGTACACGCGATATTATTCCAGGACTATAAAATCTTTAAAATAGTAACTGTAGAAGGAAGCTTCATCCTTTTATTCATGGGATTCATAGAATGGATTTCCAGGAAAGGAAAGCCGTACGCCTACTTGTTCGGCAATATCCTTATTTCTACATTGTTTGCAGCAATTATGTTATATGTTACATGGTTCAACACCATTCCGACTTATCATGTATTATTGGAAATCAGCCAGTTAGGCGCAATAAGGGACAGCGTGACTTCACTGCTAAGTCCGTTATATATACTGCTTTATGCTGATATTCTTATCTTGGCGATTTCACTTGTACTGAAAAAATATCCATTGGACCTTCAAGAAAAAACGCATTCTTGGACAGTGAGATCAGTCTTTATTTCTCTTGCCGTATTTGTCCTTGTATTTTCTTATTTTAAAAATATCAATATTGCAAATCCTGTTCTTGCTGCCGAAGCAAAGGGAATATTTAATTATGAAGCTATCAACATTTACAAAGCTCCCCAAAAAAATGATCTTCTTTCCAAGAAGGAAGAAAAGGATCCTTATGCGATCAATAAAAAGATTGCTTCACTGAAAGGAAATCAGTTGATCCCACAGAAAGATCGTAAATACAATGGTTTGGGAAAAGGAAGAAATGTCATTGTCATCCAGGGAGAATCTTTTCAAAACTTTTTGATCGGCTTAAAGGTAAATGGAAAAGAAGTAACACCCAACTTAAACAAGCTTGTCAAGCACAGCTTCTATTTTTCAAATGTGTTCCAACAGGTTGGTCCCGGAAATACTTCGGATGCGGAGCTTATCATGAATACTTCGCTATTCCCTGATTCGAACACCCCTACATCGTTGACGGTAGGAAATAAAGATATTCCCAGCTTGCCAAAGGTATTGAATCAAAACGGATATCGAACGATGACCTTTCATACCGATAAAGTGAATTTCTGGAATCGTGATCAACTCTATCCGGATCTTGGTTTTGACAAGTATTATGATGAAAGCTATTTCGGTGATGAAGATCAAGTCGGTATGGCATCATCAGACGATGTTCTTTATCAAAAAGGGGCGGACATTCTTAAAAAATCTAAAGAACCATTTTATTCAATGTTCATTTCCCTATCCAGCCACCATCCATTCGTCATTCCTGATACAAAACAGACGATTGACCTCCCGCCTGAGTACGATGGTACGTTGATCGGGGATTATTTAAAGGCGCAAAGTTATACAGATGCGTCGATCGGCAGATTCATCGATCGTCTGAAACAAGAAGGCTTATGGGATAATTCTGTCATCCTATTTTATGGCGACCATTTAGGGCTTCAAGACAAAGCGCTTGGTGGTCAGGATCAGGAGCTGTTGGAGAAGCTCCTGGGACATAAGTATTCTTTGGAAGACCGATACAAAATACCGTTTATCATGACAATCCCTGGAAAGACCGACCAAGGAAAGCAAATTACTCGAGTCGGAGGGCAATTGGATTTCATGCCGACATTGGCTAATGTCCTTGGAGTCAATATCGACCATAAACTTGTCCATTTCGGCCAGGATATGCTCCAGCCATTTAATACTCTGACTGGAATCCGGTACTACCTTCCAACGGGAGGATTCGTCAACAATAACATTATCTATTATCCGAATGAAGGATTTGAAGACGGAGATGCATTTGATTTGAAATCAATGGAACGAATCAAGGACTTTAGTTCGTACAAAAGCGATTATGAACATGTGCTGGAGCTTGAAAGAATGTCAGATTCTTATTTCAGTCAACTGCCGGAAAGCAAGAAAAATTAAAAAAATAAGGAAGCCGATGCATTCGGCTTCCTTATTTTTTATGGTTATATCAATAATCAATCGGAGTATGATTGATCGCCACTGCAAACGATGAAATGTTCATTTCTTTCCACTCAATATCATGGCATTTCCCAATACTTTTCTATTTAATAATAGCTAGGGCAATTCCATGGATTGAGCAAGTTTGATATGATTCGTTTCAGTAATACCATAGGTCTTTATTGCATTCATGAGCTCTTTTTCATCCATAAACATATCTAAAAAGAGGAATTCACCACCAGGTTTTCTATCTTTTACTTCATGGAATGTTAGACAACTTACAACTGTATCAAATTCTTCAATCCACAAAAAAAGAGTATCCGATCAGGACACTCTTTTTCATAAAAATTTATGATGTCTCTTTTGCCTGTTTCTGCAGCATGAACATCATGACGGTGATGATTGAAAATGCAATAAAGGCCATTAATGGAATCGTGATAAATCCGAGCCAGTCGATATATTTTCCGGAGCATGGTACACCGCTTGTACACATTTCAAACTGTCTAAGAGCAGGAATGTGCTGAAGCAGGTAATGATAGCCGGAGATGATCATGCCCAGCAATGAGAATGGAAGAACATACGGATATATTTTATACTCGCTTCTGTATACAGCAACTCCCATTACTACAAATAATGGGTACATCAGGACACGCTGGTACCAACATAAGGTGCAAGGGATGAAATGCATGATTTCACTGAAGTAAAGGCTGCCCAGCATGGAAATGATGGCTGTAACCCATGCAATAAACAACTGCTTATTCATCTTAGGACCCCTTCTCCGCTTTGTTGACCATTTCCGTCAAATCATCCAGCGTTCTTCCGGTAAATTGTTTACCATTCACGAAAATCGTCGGAGTACTATTGATTTTCAGCTTCTTGACATAGTTCATATCCTTATCATAATAATCAAGGGCTTCTGAGTTGTTATAGGCGTCCATCACCTTTTCTGCATCTTTTTTCGAAGCGACCTCGGTTAATGTCTTTTCCAGGAATGAATCAGTAAAGTAATCCATTTTCTCATATTTTGGATCGTCTGGCTGTTTTTCATATAGAAGATGGTGAAACTTCCAAAATGTATCGTTGCCAAGCTCCTTATAGACCGTTTCTGCAAACTTTGCCGCTCTTTTAGAGTCTACATTGATGAAGGCATAGTTCATAAAATAAAATTTGGCTTGACCGCTGTCTACAAACTTTTTCTTGATGATTGGGAAGAAATCCTGATTGAAATTTTTACACACAGGACATTTATAATCGCCGAATTCAACAATATTTACTTTAGCTGCTTTATCCCCGATAAATGGCTCGTTTTTGTAATCAAATGTACCTTCTTTTTGTTGTCTGCTCCCCAGTACAATGAATCCAATGATGCAAATTATGACAATACCGCCTACCCAAAAAACAAGATTGGCAGACGAACTGTTTTTCTTTCTCTCTTTATGATTTTTTGTCTTTGTCATCAGCTTCTCCTTTTATCTAAATGTTCTGGTAGATTTTCGATAATTAAAATCATTATAACATGCACCAGATGAAGTGTTGCTCCGTAAATGTGACAAATCTATTACTTACGATTAGTAACGGAATGGATTTCGAAAACTAGATCTGAAATTTCTTTAATTGATTTAATATTTCTCCATGGATGCGAAGCAGTTCAGAAATATCCGCATCACTTATATTTTTCATTGCTGCAAGCATAGCACGATAGGAGTATGCATTTTGAGAGGATTGTTTGGAAATGGTTTGCCCTTTTGCAGTCAATGTCAATATGACCTCACGACGATCCTTTTCGGATTCACTTCGAACAATATGCCCCATTTGAACGAGCTTTTCAATATTTACGCTCACCGTACTTTTTGAAATGGACAATGCTTCAGTAATTTCTCTTTGTGTCAAACTTTTGTTCGCTGCGATTGTATTTAATATTCCCAGTTGTTGGATGTTAATCCCGAGACTTTCCGCATTTTTCTGAGTTAGAATGATAGTCTCTTTATTGATTTCTTGAAAGGATTTCAAGATTTTGACCGCTTTTTGTACATTTGGATTGCTGTAGTCCACTTTTATCACCCCTAATAGTTTATATATGAACTATTTTGAAGCAAACTATTTCAGGATGCAACTATGTATTGAAAAAATTTAAACATTTCCCTTTCTAATTTTCCATTACTTGGATATAGACTTGGGCCTTTTGCTTCGATTAGCTAGAATAAAATCATTTAGCAATAAGTCTTGTAAAAATAAAAATCTCTAAAAAAAAACTAAGGTATTCTAACTTATTATTTTGTCTTTTGCGGAGTGTGCCTCTAACTCTTGTTTACATTTGCTTAAAATTCTGGACGAGATATTCTGATTGGCAAAGAAAATGACAGGATTTATCCATATTTGCGAAAAGATGGTAATGATAATTTCTTCTGAAAGTTTTGTATCTCCGCATGTTTTGAATAAATATGAGAAGAGCAGTGGGGAATATTTATCATAAAGACATTCAAGGCAGCTTCGATCCTTATTCAGCACCCCTTCAATTAAGATCCGATCTTTCATTTTTGACCGCCCTCCTTCTGTACTATGCTTTACCTTTTATATACAACCATTAAACAAAAATTGCACATCGGCAAATGAAAAAAGCACCAGTCTTTTTGACCGGTGCTAATGAATTTCAAATATTTTTTCTTTCCTCTTTTATCCCAACATAGGCAAATCCGATTATTCCGATGGCACCTAATGCAGCAAATGTCCATGCAATAGTGTCTGCATGTTCACTAAAAAGTTCAGACACTCCAATGATCAACAATAGAAGCGCCCCGATTCCCCCTACTAATCTCTTTTTATCCAAATCCGCTCACTCCTACTATGACAATACTTCTTTATTATCATACATCAGGTTCAACATGATTTTCCAGATGTTTCTGGTCAAGACTGATTCTTTGGTTGGGGATTTCTGAGGAAATCAAATGGGGCGATTCGATGCCCTGTACAAGGATCCCTTTTCATCTCTTATCTTTTAATAAATGTTTGGACCCAATAGTATCGGTATGTTCCACCTTTTGTGAATCCAATTCCAATTTCTTTGAAGTCAGGATTTAAAATGTTTTCACGGTGACCTGTACTGGCCATCCAACTTGCCATCACTGATTCGGGGGTGGTTTGTCCAGCTGCAATATTTTCACCGGCTGCTGTCCAATGGATGCCAAAATGATTTAACATTTCAAATGGGTCCCCATATTTCGGGGAAGTGTGAGAAAAATAGTTATTGTCCATCATATCCTCAGCTTTTACTTGCGCCACATTCGTGACATCACTTGCAAGCGATAAAGGAGAAACCCCTGCTTTTGCCCGCTCCTTATTCACCAGGTTCAATACTTCTTGGACTTGTCCAGTAGATTTCTCATTTTGCTTGTAATCTAATGCTCTTTTTACAAAAACGGCCATTTGTGCTCGTGTAACCATTCCAGTTGGATCGAATGTTTTGGATGTTTTCCCGGTAGTAATGCCCGCACCATAAATAGCAAGTTTTCTAGATTCATACTTATACCTGGATTGCAGGAAGATAATATGCCAAATAAAATGGTATGCTTTAAGAAATCTCGAATAAACATTTAATATCCTTTTAAATCGCTATTTACTATCTTTTATTCTTCGAAGTATGTTATAATTTCCAGAAATATGTAACTTTTTGGAGGGGTTGAATGGAAAGACCAGCCGGATTTTGGATTCGTTTTGGAGCACTTCTTTTGGATGGGATCATTGTTAGTTTACCATTGGGCATCATTTTAAACCTTTTATTCTACCAAGATCTTTCAAGTAAGCACGCCGGGACCAATACGCTTTATTGGATATACTTAATAGTTGTTCCCGTTCTGTGGCATGGATATGTTGTAGGGAAAAGAATAGTCGGAGTGAGGATTGTCAAAGTAGATGGCAGCGAAGTCGGCTACGGTACGATGCTTCTAAGGCAGCTCGTTGGCGGACTTGTCTATGGTGTAACACTAGGAATCGCGTTGATCATCAGTGCCATAATGATTGGTGTAAGGAGCGATAAGCGCTCCATCCATGACTTTATTGCCGGGACATATGTGACACATGCAAAGCCAGGAGAAACGAAACCAATCGAAACATCGATTTAATTCAAAAAGTACGGCTGTCGAAAATCGGCAGCCGCTTTTTTAAAGTATTTTCATTAAAAATTTCTGATGGATCTTGGATAAACTCAATAAGCTGATGATTCCTCCGCAGAAAGCGAGCATCATGTCCCATTCTGAATCCCAAATGTCCCCTTGTGTCCCCAAAAAGTCGTGTGCTTCCTTCCCTAATATGACAGCTGCAAGCCATTCAATGATTTCGTAGCCTGCAGAGAGGGCCAATACAACCGATAAGGTGACGAAGATCAGCCACCAGGATGGATTTAGGCAAGATTTTCGAATGAATACTTCCCGGATGGCAATGGAAATCAGCCCCTTTAAAAAATGGCCAACACGATCATAATCGTTCCGTTTTAAATGGAAATTATTTTTAATTTCAGTAAATAGCGGAACTCGTTCGTAAGTATAATGGCCACCGATAAACATCCAGATGACCAAGATTGATATTAGAACATAAACCAAGCTGGTGAATGTGAATTTTCGATATGTTATCAGCAGGATGAGAATGCCGATGACAGCAGGGGTTACTTCCAACGTCCACGTTAAATAGCTCAATGGTTTGATGGCAGACCATATCAAAACCGAAATGACGATCACCAGCAGCCATACATGCAGTTTTTGGACTCCCTTTTCATGCATGAGAATATCCTCCAAGGAAATGTTTACCTTAGTATGAGGTGATTCGGGAGGTCTTATTCGTCAAGCTTTGTCTGATGTTATTTTTGCGTTTTTAAATATTGACCAGCCAAGTAGTCGATGATTTCCCTCCTGCGGATGATGCCAATGAAGTACCCTCCGTCATCCACAACCGGTATGAAATTTTGTTCGGTTGCGCGTGAAATGATATCCTCCATCTCAGCATGAATGGGGATGGGAACATTATGAGACTGGAGGTCGATATCAGCTAATAAAGTATGTTCTATATCATTGATGCTGATCAGCTGATTGGAATCGAACATCCTCCACAGCAGATCCCCCTCCCTTAAAGTCCCGATATAATGTCCTTTTTCATTTAAAATGGGTATGGAAGTGTATCTATGATATTTCATTTTTTCCATTGCCTGTCTCATTGTATATGTACCTTTAACAAATGCTACTTCTTTTTTCGGTATCAGAAAAAATGCCACGTTCATTTTTATATTCTCCTTTTAAAGGTTGAAACTTAATGGTTGTGCATATCAGTTTAGGAACTGCACTCTCCAAGTATTTCTAGAAAAAAACGAAATTACCTGCAAAAGAATCTTGATTAAATGTAATGATTCTCGTCGAGAGATAAAAGGAATTCTTCCTCATCAATGGAGCAATTCCGTTTTAACTGGTATTTACTTAGATCAATCGTTCCATCTTTCCCCGATTCGATTCCTTCATTCGATAGGCACATTCTTTGTTCGTGGAATCCTATATCATCCTTCATCGCGATTTGGCCCTTCGCATTGATGACCCGGTGCCATGGAAGCTGATGTTTATCACTCATTGAGTGAAGAATGCGGACAACTTGTCTGGCTGCCCGTGGACTGCCTGCACATTTGGCAACCTGCCCATATGTCATAACCTTGCCAGATGGTATTTGTTTAATGATTCTAATCACATTCGCTGTAAACGGCTTCATATGCTTCTCCCCTAAGAACTTTCTTTAATATTGGCGTCTCTCTTTTCTCATTGAGTCTTTTCGTAAAGTTTGTTGCTACTAATCAATACTTCTTAAAGGGTGATTTCCGCTGCAGGATGCTCGCTTTCCGAGGAGCCTCACACGAAGTGAGGTCGTTCGATGTTGGCACACGACGTGCCGACCTTAATCAAACATCGGCCTTACCTCTCCTCGCACCTGCCGCTCCAATCAATATCAGATGGTGAATTTTTGAAAAACATCTATAAAAAACAACAATCTTTTAGAAAACAGCCTTTTCTTTTGACTTCCATATAAAATAACTGATTCAGAATAATGCAGCAGGCAGTAACGATCGGGGCATAAATGGCCAATAGGAAAAAATACTTCTTCCAATGCATCAAATTTCCCTTTTTGATCACGATCTCCTTAAATCATATCCTATATAAATGTTTTCATGAAATTCTGGGAAATGCAATACGAGAGGCAGCTATTTTATCATATTATTGATCAATGTGAGCTAAAAATACTTTATACCATCATTAATGTTTATTCATAGATGAAATTCACGAACAATAGAACGAAAGAAAATTATATTATTCGTGTTCTGGTTGAACTATTTTGACCGATATGATACTATTTGATTACATAAACAGCACTTGTACACGGTAACTGACGACAATGAGTGGAGTTTACCACATGGGAACTGTGTTACATATATTGTCGGGTCGTCTGGGCGGAGATAAGGTTTATTTGCCTTATCTCTTTTATTCATTTCAGGAGGGATGATAACATGGACAAAGTGATTTTAGACGGCAAACAAGTAGCAGACAAAGTTAAGGGCAGCTTGGCATCAAGGGTTGAAGCGCTTAAGGAAGCTGGTGTGACTCCTTGTCTTGCTACGATTTTGGTAGGGGATGATCCTTCATCTGAAACATATGTAAGAATGAAGGGAAATGCATGCAAACGAATCGGGATCGAATCAAAGAGAATTCACCTTTCTAAGGAGACGTCAACGGAAGAACTCCTGGAGGTCATTGATGAATTAAACCAAAATGATGGGGTACATGGCATCCTCCTGCAGCATCCGGTCCCTGCTCAAATCGATGAACGGGCAGCGTTCGAACGAATTGCCATTGAAAAAGATGTCGATGGTGTGACAAGCCTGGGTTTCGGGCAAACTGCATTTGGATTTGGGAAATATCCTTCCTGCACCCCAGCGGCCATTATGAGGATCATTGACGAATACAAAATTGAATTGGAAGGTAAGCATGCTGTTGTCATAGGGAGAAGTCCAATTTTAGGCAAGCCGGTATCTGCCCTACTTTTAAATCGAGATGCAACGGTAACGATTTGCCACTCGCGTACACAAAATCTCCCTGGTATAGTAAAGCAGGCTGATATAGTCGTTGCAGCGGTTGGAAAACCGAATTTTGTCCAGGGCGACTGGATCAAAGAAGGCGCAGTCATTTTGGATGCGGGCTACAATAAAGGAAACATCGGCGACGTGGATTATGAGGCATGCTATGAACCAGCCGGGGCCATCACCCCAGTTCCAGGCGGTGTGGGTCCAGTTACCATTTCCATGTTATTGAAACATACAGTGGATGCAGCGGAATTGACTTTGTAAAATTGAAAAAGGCTATCCCTTCAATGGATAGCCTTTTTAATGTTAAGGGTCCTAGGGTCCAAATATATATTAATTCATTAGTGTCGAGGTTATTTTCTCATTTCTTACTTCAAAAAAATAGCTATTCCAAACATGCTCCTTTCCCCCATTTGCTTCATACCAATCTTTCACTCGTTTGACATGTTCTTGATCATTTCTAACTAAGGATTCGATCCGTTCGTATTCTTCATAATTGTCATATTCCCAAATCGCGAATATTTCTACCGTTCCATCTTCCATGTCCATCATCCAACGACCGACCAAACGCGAACCGTACTTCTGTTGTGCAGGCAGTAGTCTTTGATTGAAATGGACATTGAAATTCTCTACAAATTCAGGTTTTACACGATAATATTTTCTTCGAAAAAACATCCTCTTCCCCCCTCGATTATTAAATCAAATTTAACGGATTGATTCACTTCGCCACAATAACATCCACTCCATTCAATCCGAGCATTTTCAAGTATTTCTCCAACGTTTCTTCGTCTGTGATTACAAGATCCAATTGGTTTAAGGGAAACATACCCGAAAACATATCCTTTCCAAATTTATGATGTTCAATGAGGGCGATGACAGTCCTCGAACGGCTATAAATCGTTTTATGGAATATGGCCACTTCAGGAGTAGCTGTGCTCAATCCATTTGACGATAATGCACCGGCAGTGGCAAAGCAAAGGTCAAAAGTGAATTGTCTTGAGAATTCAGTCGCAAGTGCATCTGTTATGTTCCCTGACGCCTTGACATTCCCGGCTATTAAGAATAGCTGGATATTTTCATACTCTCGGAGAACATAAGCAACCTCCAAAGAATTCGTTACCACTGTATATTCAATATTAATAGGAATATATTTGAGGAGCACATAGTGAATAGATGCCCCTCCGATGAAAATGGTGCTGTGTTCATCAATATAGGAGGCTGCCAATTTAGCAATTGCATTTTGATGAATGGTCCCTTCCGAGAAGCGTTCTGAAGGTGGTCGTGGTGCTTGCCTCACCCCTGTATTAGAAATCGCCCCTCCGTGAGTCCTTTTTAACAGCCCCTTTTCCTCTAAAATAGATAAATCCCTGCGGATCGAGTCAATCGAAACTTGGAAGGTTTCTGCCAGGTCCTTAACCATTACTCGACCGCTTTGTTCCAATAGATTCAATATTTGCTCTCTTCTTTCTTCAGAAAACATACAGTTCTCCCCCCTTTTATAATGGTATAACCTTCCAATATTATTTCATGATTGTTCATTTTAATCAAGGGTATTTTTCCTTTTTAATCTTCTTTGTGCTGTTTTATTCATTATTCTGAAGGCTGATTAAAAAATAAGGCTTAATTCTCAGTGGAGAAGCGTCATCACCTACGTCCCCCCTGCATATTCTGTACTTTAGAAAATGAGAGGTGATCATTGTGCTTTACGGAGTAAAATTCGGCTTCAGGTCCTTCCTTTTTGCACTAATTGGCTTGATTTTAGAATTCACCGCATATTTTGTGGAAGGAACAAGCTCTCTCGGATATTTTATGTTTATGGTAGGTGGGGCTTCCATCATTCTGAGCCTCATCTATTGTACAATCAGCTTTATAAGGGGCGAACGTGGAAAATGGAAATATTCAGGGTTGGGTCTAATGTTAATCGTTGTATTATTAATATGGCTCATGCCTGTCATAATGAAGTTTTATCATTTTAATTAGCAGATGGACCATAGTTCAAATTGATTGGTCAAATAAAAAAGGAACAGCTTCAAATCTGTTCCTTTCAGACTATCGACATTCTCAAAATCAAAATGGAGTTTGTCGATAGTTTTGTGTTTGCCTATAAAATTCCGTTAATTTCCTTACCGGCGCATCGCCTTTTGATTCAATCAATAGCTACATAGATTTTCCTGGATCTCTTGTAATTTTCATCCGCTCTTTCCCCATCATGAAAACAAACAAGAATGCCAAGCACGCTGGTATTAGTCCCCACATGAAGGTGTGGACAATCGATGTAGAGAGTGCACTGGTGATTTTCGAAAGAACCTCTGCAGGGATTTGATCTCTTGCAGATGCGGATAACACTTCCCTTGCATTCCCGGACATGCCCGACTTGAACGCTGCCCCCATTCCGGAAAATGTTTTTGTCAATTCTTCTGTGAAACCATTGCTTTGAATGGTACCAAACACGCTGATGCCAATCGTCATGCCTAGAGATCGAATGAAATTACTTGTAGAAGTTGCAGACCCACGCTGTTCGATCCCAAAATTATGGATGGCTGCCATACTGAGTACAGAGAAGGAAAATCCAACACCGAAGCCGACGATGATCATGTAAAAAGTCAACCAAATGCGGTTGGTTTCTGGTGTCAAGGTGCTCAATAAGACCATACCGATGATGAAAATAATGCCGGAAAGGATCATGATGCTGCGATAGCTCATCTTAGACGTCAAGAATCCTCCTACCTGTGCAGTGACGACGGATCCGAGCATCATCGGCAGCAAGATCAGCCCTGAATTCGTGGCGGTACCGCCATATACACCCTGAACGAAAATTGGGATATAAACCGTTGCAGCCATAAAGGCCGCTCCATAAAATAATGCGACGATTGTACTTCCTGCAAAAAGGCGATTCTTGAACATGCTGAATGAAATGATTGGAGAAGATACATTATTCTCAATGAACAGAAAGATAATCGACAGGAGTGAAAATCCTGAGAATAATCCGATAATTTCTATAGAATCCCAATTATATTTCTGTCCGCCCAGTTCCAAAGCAAACATGAGGCATACGACTGCTCCAACGAGAGTAGCAGCCCCCCACCAATCGATCGTCTGTTTTTCGTGTCCTTTTGACTCGTTGTAAAACATAGAAATGAAGACCAAAGCTAAAATACCAAGTGGTAGATTGATATAAAAAACCCAATGCCAGCTTATATAATCTGTGATGTAGGCACCTAATAATGGTCCGAATATACTTGACAATCCAAAGACCGCACCAAATAGGCCCCCCATTTTCCCCCTTTTTTCAGGAGGGAATATATCAAATACGATTGTAAAGGCAATGGGTACAAGCGCGCCGCCGCCGATTCCCTGGATGGCGCGATAAATCCCAAGTTGTAGAATGCTTTCTGAAGTTCCGCAGAGAGCGGAACCAAGCATGAAAAACACCAGACCAAAAATAAAAAATCTTTTCCTGCCGTACATATCCGATAGTTTTCCGAAAATCGGCATACCCGCCATCTCTGCTACCATATAAGCAGATACCACCCAAACGAAGCTGTTCAATCCCCCTAAATCCCCGACAATCGTCCCCATCGCGGTAACCACAATGGTATTATCCATGGAAGCCATTAATATCCCTAATAAAAGGCCAGCCACCACAAATCCTAATTTATTCTCATTCCTCTTCATTTTCATGCTCCCTTGAATGCTATATTTTTTTATTTTCCTTAACGACAGAATTAGATTTATGCTCAAAATGACCCGAATATTCTACGAGGCCAATTTTACAGCCTGTTCCGATTTTTATGTTTTTTCCCCTCACCACTTCTGCAGATGTGTTTTCCAGGTAAATGTCGTCGCCTTCAATCATCCTTGATTCAAGCCTTCCTTCCTCTTTGCCGAAAGAAAAGATCGGGAAGTTGGATTTCTTTTTGATTTTTATCTTCCCCCCAACAATTTCATCCGCTTTACTCATGCCAAACCGTAGTCCTGCATCGATGCTTCCAGCATTCATCACACCGTTCACTTCAAACGCTCCCTGTAAGGAGAGGGATTCAACTTCCAAATCACCTCCGGTTGTAATCATTCCTTTAATATCTGCACGCTCCCCGTGTAGACCACAATCAATATCTAGAGTACCCCGAACCTTTGCACGGTGTGCCTGAGCATCTCCTCCAATAGACAGTGTACCGAAAATCTTCAATTCCTCTACATCCACTTGTCCTTTCACACTGCTTTCACCAAAAATGTGAAATTTATTGAGTTTCATGTTCCCCATTACATCACTGGAACCGAAGATCTTAAATTGTTCACATTCAACATCATCCAAAATGGTGCCTTCACCTCGAATGGCCATCTTTTTGTAAACGCCACCTGAGGCGCTGCCCGAACCATGTATACTGACATTTCTTATATCTGCCACCTGAATCATTCCCCTTGTCATAGTTTTCGATATTCCTTCACTTGTGCATTCTTTTCCATGAAGAAGTCTCCTGAATATTCGACCAGATCGATTTCACAGTTTTTTCCTATCTTAATATGTTTCCCTCTTACTATATCTGCCACGGTTCCCTCCAATTCGATTTCATCCCCTTCGATCAGTTCTGCTTGCAGCTTCACATGAAAGAAGGATTTAAGAAACTTAAACAAGCTTTCTTTATGTTGAAGAATGATTATTTTCTTTCCACCTATTTCTTTTGCCTTGCTTTCACTAAACAGTTTCACTTGGATATTCTCGGCATTCAATAATCCATCAATCGAAAAGGCGCCTTCACCGCTAAATTCCTCTGCGTCACAGTTCCCTTTCACCGAGAGTTTGCCGTTAACTTTGATTTCATGACCTTTCACAGGACCTGACACAGAAGCTTTTCCTGACACATCCATTTTATTTGCGTCAACACCTTCATGAATGGAAGCAGCCCCATTGATAAAAAGTTGATCTGCTGCTAATTTCCCCGTTATTTTTGCCGTTCCATTAATCTTTGCCAGTTGAGATTTGACGTTCCCTTTCACGGCTCCAACGCCATTGCACTCAAATTGCACACATTCTATGTCGCCATTTACGGTCCCTTTTCCATTAAGATCAACTTTTTCAAACGAACCTCCGTTAGAAGACCCTATTCCATTGATTTTTATATCGCCAAGTTTATTCAAATTCATATTGATCCCCCTACAACAATTTTGATTTTAGTTCTTCCAAGCATTGGCCGAGTGATAAGGAAGCCACCACTTTAGTTCCAGTTTCAAAGAAAATATTCTCAGCATTGACTGAAAGTAAACAGCTTGAAATGCCTAGTTTGCGAATAAAAATAATTTGTGTATTTTTATGTTGGATACTTTTTTGCTGATCATTTAATAATTGAAGCAGCATCTTGCCTTCCTCCAGATGGATGTCTCCTGATTCAAGCATGGACGAGAGTATGTAGATACTCAAGATTTGCTGAAACTGTAATTCATCCACTTCTCCATGGTGTTCAAGATAAATGTTAATGACTTGTTCCGAAGCAATTTTTTTGGAAATGAGATCCTCTTTATCCATCGAAAGTTTCGCAATGCTAGGGGAAAACATATCTGCAAGCTCATCAAGTGATAAGCTTTCTTTCATCGTTTGAATTTTATCAATCCGCTCTAGTATTTTTTCTTTAGGAAAAAATGTTTCTTGTCCAGTGAAGGTGGATTTCCGAACAAACCAGTCTTCTGGAATTAAATTTTTCCGTTTCCATCGATAAAGCTGTCCATATGAAATCCCTGTTAAATCCAGCAAGTCTTTTTTAGATATTAATTCTTGGCTCAATTTCAGGACTCCTTTCTCATAAAAATAATGTAACATAACATTGTTACGTTGTAAACGGGTTGTATTTTAAAAACAAAATAAACCGTTCGACACAAAGTGTCAACGGTTTATTTTTTACGATCAAGTATTAAAATAAAGATAAACAAAACAGTGTTATGTTTCAACCCAGGTCAAATTGTTTTGCGATATAGGTATCGATATCTGGGTCAGTTTGATAATATCGATGCTTTATTTGACTTCCGGAGAAGCTTAGCGTTTGTTCACCCTTTTCATAGAAGGTGACCCAGTAAAGATATCCCTTTCGTTCTTTTTGATTCTTAAGTGGGATGAATTTAATGTCTTTCACCCCTTTGATGAAAGCTTTGACTTCGTCTTTATCTTCCAACTTTAAGAGCTTTCCTGATCTCCCATCCCTGATTTCAACCGAAGTGACATGATTAATATTCCCAGGGTAAAATTCTTCGAGTGTTTGTGTCTTTGCCACTCCCCATTTTATATAGAATATACTTCCGAAAAACACTGCGATGATTACCAAGCTCCATTTTTTCATAGCCCACCCCATATCTATCTCCCATTTAAACATCAGACGGTAATGGTTTTGAAATGGTTACAGTTTTATAATACACCTGAAAAAAGACGGGCAAACGACTCTTTCGTACGATTGATAAGCCCCCTTTTATAATATTCAACCGGCATGATCCTTACGCTATCCTTCATGTCATCTTCGTAGTGAGAAACCAGGTCGCGGATCGAACTGGTGCCGACCATGAACACATTGACCTCGAAGTTTAAGTGAAAGCTTCTCATGTCCATGTTAGCAGTACCCAACGAAGCCAGATTCCCATCGATAATAATGATTTTCTGATGCATGAAGCCTTTTTTATATGAATAGATTTCTACGCCGCAGCGCAATAATTCGGCAAAATAAGACCTTGTGGCATATTGAGTGAGGAAACCATCATTTTGTTCAGGCACCATGATCCTCACTTCAATGCCCTTGCTTGCTGCAATCCTAAGCGCTGTCCGGATCGCTTCATTTGGGACGAAGTATGGTGTTGCAATCCAAATGGACTGCTTGGCCGATGACATCATAACATAATATAAATCACTCATGATTCCCTGCAGTGTATCCGGTCCGCTTGCCACTACCTGTACAGTACCGTCTTCGATATCGTTTTTTTCACTATTCATTGGAGGATGTTCCTCCAGGAGCCTTTGTCCACTGACATATTCCCAATCAAGCAAAAACACTGTATGAAGAGTATAGACTGCCTGGCCCTCCAAGCGCATATGAGTATCACGCCAAAAACCGAATTTCGGATCTTCGCCTATGTATTCGATCCCTACGTTCAGTCCTCCGACGAAACCGACTTTCCCATCGATGATGATGATTTTACGATGATTCCTGAAATTGAATTTTTGATTGAAGAATCCATATTTCAAGGGCAGGAATGGATGGATTTTTATCCCGGAAGCCTGCATCGACTTAATGTCTTCATTTGATAGCTGTATACTTCCGGCTGCATCAAATATGAACAGCACTTCGATACCGGCGTTTGCTTTTTCAATGAGGATTTTGATGATTTCTTTGCCTAGGCGGTCAGAACGAAATATATAATATTCCAAATGAATATATTTTTCCGCCTTAAGAAGTTGATTCTTGATGTCAGTAAATGTTTCCTCCCCATTGCGAAGGATCGTTGTTTTTGAATTTGTATTCATTTTTGTAAATGAAACTTTTTCTGCGAATTTGGCAAAGTTCAACTGATTGTCCTGGAAGGAAGACAGATCAGGAGAAGGATTTTTCCTGACGACGCTTTCCCATTCCTCCCGGTCATTTTTCCGCTTGTTGTAGAATAGATAGCCTTTTAAATAGAGCTGGCCAGAGTATAGATAAAAAAGATATCCAAGCACCGGGATGAATAATAGTACATACATCCATAAAAGCGTTGCTTGGGCAGATCGATTCTCCAGCATTAATGAAAAGATGGTGATAAAAATGATGACGCCATAAATCATGCTGAAAAATACCTTCATCCCAAAACCGTAATCACTAGAAAAAACAATATATAATGAGATGGCTAAAATCAAAACAAATAAAAACTCTATTCTCCGCCTTTTCATCGACACATTCCCCATATCTTTATATGTTTAGAATCAGTAATGACCTATACCCTCTCTTCTATACATCATAAACAAAGGAAATTAACTGGAAAGGTAAAATCAATAGGTTAATAAAAAAGTTGAATTAAGGCATAGTTTGATACATCGCAAAGTTTTGAATCACAGCGGACAAGTCCTTCGCGATGAATTTGTCACGGAAAATCATGCACTTATGATGTATGAACCGTTGTTGGAATCATCACTGGGTCCATAGAAAAAGGCGTCCCCCACTGCTGTTAGAACAGGATGGGGACGCCTTTTTTTATGATTTACTTGCACTGTTATATTTATCAAACATAAACATATGGGCTTTTGAGAATGGGAAAATTCGTACATCTACTTTGCCGACTATATTCTTCATATCCACGAATCCAAAGATGCGGCTATCCTCGCTGTATTGTCTGTTATCACCCAGGACGAAAATCTTTCCTTTCGGAACCACCGAAACGCCGGTTTTTTCTTTTAATGTGAAATCCGGAGTCAACGGACCTGTTCCGCCCAGCTGTTCTTTATATGGCTTCAAGTAAGGCTCTGGCAGCGGTTTTCCGTTGATATAAAGTGTGTCATCTTTATATTCTAACCGGTCTCCAGGAAGTCCGATCACCCTTTTTACATAATCAGAAGTTTCAGTAGCATGGAATACGATAATATCGAATCGATGCGGCTTATGCAAGTCATAATCGACTTTCCCGACAATGAGGCGATTTCCATCTTGGAGAGTGGGCATCATGGACTTCCCTTCTACAACATAATTGGAAAATAGGAACGTACGGGCCACGATGACAATTATCAAGGTGATTACCAATGTTTTAATCCAGCTGAATAATTCATTTTTTTTGTGGTTGCTCATCATTTCCTCCTAAGAACATTCAAAATTAGGTTATGCATGCTTTGCTTTTCAATGAGTATGTATTGAGGCTAATCCAGATTATTAAAAGTGGATTATAGCTCACAAGCGCAATTTGGACACCTATATATTGTGATACCATACCTGTGTGATAATAAGCAAGCAAAATCACGATATCGAGTATAAGAAACTGTCCAAATTTTACCTTAGGGGAATGACTTTCTATATTTATAAAATGTCATTATTGACCAAAATCGAATGTCGGGTGTATAGTATAGATAAATCCATTTCTTGGGAGGGATACGATGTTCGTAAAATTGGAAAACAACATAACCTATATTAGTTCTCCTGTATTTGAAATGCTAGCTTCTCTATATGTGCTGCAAAACCCGAAACATATCCTCAAAAAAAAGGAAGGGTACAGCCATCCTTCCCCGGATGTCTCTCATTGGGTAGAAGAAAAACGACAGTTGTTTTCTCAAAACCTGTATGAACTTTTGGATTTGTTTTTTCATTTCGAAACATTCATTGGCCTTTCATTAATTAGATTTGCTTATGAACGGAATGTTACTGATGAAGTGGAATCGTTTCTTCACAAATTGAAGCAAATGTCTTCTGTTTCTCTTTTTTCCTATTTTCTTCAAACAGGATATGTTTCAAAGGACCTCCCGCAAATTGAAGATAAGAATGAAGTTATAGATTACATAAACAAAGCAGCAATACCCGATATAGAAAAATGGAAATTGACTTATATGTACTTGCATGCAGATGAAACGAAGAAGCGCCTCCTTCAATTATTGGAAACTTATTATGAACAATTCTATAAAAATGAAACAGGTTTTCTTATGAATTATCACAAACAAAGCTATGAGGATTTAATGAAAGCTGATGCATTGAATTCCAGACAATCAGTTGGCAAGACGTTTCCCTATATTTCAAACGATACTCTCGATGATCCAACTATTGAAATCATCATTGCACCTTCATTTTTTTACGCCGATGCATCGATGGCATCGGAAAGTAAAGATTCGCTCATTTTCCTTTATGGAATCCAGCACCCGGTAAAGGATAGATCGAATTCTTACACAGAAAAAGATTTAATGAATGCATTGAAAATCATAGGAGATGATAAGCGAATCCGAATGATGAAGCTTTTAAGCCAATCTCCTTATTACGGGTATGAGCTGGCACAAAAAATGGAATTATCCAATTCAACGATCTCCCACCATTTATCCGCCCTTAGCACGATCGGGGTCGTAACATCCAGACGTGAAGAAAATAAGGTTTACTTTCAGTTAAATAAAACAAAAGTAAAAGATATGCTAGCTGCGGTCTCTAGTTTTTTAACAGATTAATCTGCAAGGCTCTTTTCTTAAAAGTTAGTACTATTGTGCATCGTTGATTTCAATGGAAAAATGTTCGCTTTCCGAGGGGCTGACGGTGAGCCCTCCGAAGTTTCGCATCTCCCGCTCGAATCAACAGCATGAATGAATCAGATATTTGAAACCTGAAAAAAATCTTTTAGAAAATATTCATTTAAAATAAAGCCCCGTGAAATTCGGGCTTTATTTTATGAATCTATATTTAATTTCTATCAAAACTCTAATTTGATTTAAGTTGAAAGAGAGGTACTCATGAATTCAATTTGGAGAAACAAAAACTTTCTATTACTGTGGGCTGGGAATAGCGTTTCTGTATTGGGTAGCCGGTTTTATATGATTGCTGTGATGTGGTATATCATTCAAGAAACTGGTTCATCAATGGCACTGGGAATCAGTGTCCTTTGTTTTACCATTCCTTCCGTACTGCTTATGCCGATTGGTGGAGTGCTGGCTGATCGAAACATGAAGAAACAGCTCATGGCAGGCACCGATTTTATCAATGGAATTTTGATGATGATCATTAGCTGTCTTATCTATAGCCATTCTCTGTTATTTTTCGTCTATACGACTATTGTCATTTCTTCATCCGTATCGGCTTTTTTTTCGCCTGCGAATTCTGCAGCCATCCCTCTCATTGTTGGAAAAGAACAGCTTTCAAAGGCCAATTCCCTAACACAGGTTACGAGTCAACTTTCCAATATACTCGGACCTGCATTAGCCGGAATATTGATCTCTGCCACTGACATATGGATTCTTTTTGTCATGAATGGTATATCATTTTTGATTTCTGCTTGTTCAGAGCTATTCATTTCCATACCCAACGTTGATGAACAGCATTCAAGAAACAAGCTTCTCTCGCAATTACAAGAAGGATTGAAATTCGTATTGAATTATCGATCTTTGCTTCACTTGATCGTGGTCGGAGGGATTATCATTAATTTTTTCCTTGCTCCGCTGCAAGTATATATTACGATGATTTGCAGCAAGGTCATCCATACAGGCCCGAGAGGCATGGGGTTTGTGGATGCGTCCATTTCCATCGGTGCATTGATTGGAAGTATGATCATTTATATGCAATTTTTTAAGGATAAAATAAAAATGGTCATTTTCGGTTTAAGCATCGAGGGTTTATCCTTGTTGATAGGCGGCATATTCGTCCACCATTATGTGGCGATCATTGCATGTGCATTAATTCTCGGACTCGGCATCAGTTTGGCAAGCGTCGGAATAAGTACATTATTTCAAACACTTGTTCCAGATGAAAAAAGAGGCCGTGTCGGGAGTGTCCTCTCCACACTCTCCACATTCATCGTTCCATTCGGAACTTTGTTTGGCTCCTTCATCATTGTGCATGTGTCAATCGGAAGCATGATGATTTTGTCTGGCGTCATGGTTGCTTTGTCCGGAATATCATTGCTCGTCCCCTTCGTTTTCAAAAAACGAGTCCAACCATCTCAATTTAAAAATACATTCTGAAAGAAAAAATCTGGGCCCTTTCTTGCCTAAAATGACCATTTTTTACATGTATTTTCACATTAAAGGGCTCACATACTACAAAAAATGGTGCGGTATTAAGGTGGTATGTTCCATGCATGATATTTTTGAATCAATCATCCGAACAATTCTTTCTTATATTATGCTGCTCCTCTTCACTTACTTTATGGGAAAGCAGCTGAATTCTCATAAAAACTATTTTAATTTTGCATTTTCCATCACACTTGGGTCTTTTGTTGCTAACATGAGTTTTGAATATAATTTAAATTATCTGTCGTTGACGTTATCTTTTTTGACTTTGATCCTGATTTATTTCATCCTTCTTTTGACTTCCTTTCATAGCCGTAATTTAAGAAAGTATTTTTCAGGAAGGCCGACCGTCATCATCGAAAAAGGAAAACTATTGGATCATAACATGAAAAAGCTAAAGTATTCATTGGATAACTTAAATCAACATCTTAGAGAACAAAGTATTTTTGATATTGATCAAGTGGAGTATGCAGTACTTGAGGTAAGCGGCAATTTATCCGTCCTCAAGAAAGATATTTACCAGACAGTGGTAAAAAAGGACATGTCGATTCCTCCCAAAACCGATAAAGCCCTTCCCGTTGAAGTCATAATGGAAGGCAAAATCATTAAGGAAAATCTTAGAACTCCCTACACAAAGGAGTGGATTGAACATCAATGCAGATCAAGGAACCTTCTAATTCAAGATGTTTATTATGCTGTCATCGGAACACAAGGGCAGCTTTTCTTCGATGTGTATAATGATCGACTCAAGTCACCTTTTGATGTGGAATGACTTAGGGGAAGCTTGATGCCTGAGGTTAGTGCCCGGATCTCCCTTTTTCATAGAAAGGCATCAAAGTGTGGCTCTGGTGACCACCCACTAGCTTTGTCATGATTATCGATCATCAATCCGTACCTTTGATGCCCGACTTTCCCCATTCTTATAGTGAACCGTCATCAATACATGGGTTCTGTCCTCTACACTTTACTCATTGGCAATACTCCCCAAAAAACCGTTTTGTCACCATGTTTTCCTTCATTTTTAAAAAGCGAAATTTTGAGCCTGTCTTACATAATAGAACAAGATAATCATGCATTTTGCATTGAATCACTAGATGTAATTACCCAATTCAAATGGAAAAATGTTAAAATAGAACTAATATTATCATTAATTTATATATTTTTCTTCTGTTGATCTTTCCAAATGGCTGTTTTCGTAAAGGTTGTTGTTAAAATCATAATCCCGATTTTAACGTAAAAACAGCTATTTTGTTCGTTGAATGAAAGTTTTCTAGCCCTTTTCTCCTATATACGCTATTTTAGTAGTTGAAACTTTGCTTAAACAATCCTACTTTATTAGCAAAACGACAATGTAAGAGAAAAGAGCCTTCCAAATACATTCCTTGTACCTATGAAGTGCAATTATTAAAGGGGGTCCTTCAAATGAATTTTATATTGCTGATAACATTATCGATTATTCCTTTAATATTTTGCTTGGTTACATTTTTTGGGAAGTACACACATTTTAGAAAAAGAATCACGATCTTTCTCATGCTGCTGGCCATTTGGCAAATTGACGTCTCTATCTTATACAGCAATGAATTCTTTTCAAATAGTACTGCCTTGATAATCTTTAGATCTTTGCGCTTTGCGCCGATTTTTCAGATGGCAATTATTTATTTTTTTTCAATGAGGATCATGCAGGAGTGTTTAGAGTCTGACCAATTATCACAAAAAATGATTTCCATTTTGCATTGGTTGTTCAACCGTACCATATTTTATATCCTCCTTGCCTATTGTCTATTCGTTTATGCTGTCAATTTTACACCCTACGGGATTCAACATCTTACAGTGGTTAAAGAATTTCCGCAATTTCCATCCCACTACTATCCTGTATACGGTCCATTAAATTTTACTTTTACAATTAATATTTACCTCACATTTATTACCACCATGCTGTTTTTATTTGCTAGTTTACAAGTTAAGAATCTTCCTTTAAAGAGGTTTTTCATCAGTTTGAATGTATCCACCATTTTTATTTTTATCATTGGCGTCATGAGTGGATTTTTGTTCATTCCATTGTTTTTCTCCAGCTTAAGCTCTCTCATAAGTACATGTGTTTTATTCATAGGCTATACTTCTGTACAGTCACGCACGATTGAGCAAATAAATCGTGAGCTTCGGGACCAAAGTGCTTTTTTGGAAATATTGATGAATGTCAACCCGAACTATTTATACGTGAGGAATCAAAAAAAAGAAATAGTAGCCTTAAATAAATCGTTTGCCGATCTCCATGGAATCAATCCGATGATATTTCATAAGACAGATGAAATTTTTTTAATGGCTAAACAAAAAAAATGGATTAATCCGATGAAGAATTGTTCCCATGATATTTATGAATTTGAAGATGTGCAAGGAACAAATCATTTGATTGAATGGACATGCAAACAAATTAATTTTCAAGGAGAAAAGAACTATTCCCTTTGTTTTGGACATGATGTTACAGAAAGAATGCAGAATGAAGAAATGATCATCAAATCGGAAAATATGCGTGTGTTGGGGGAAATGGCTGCTGGCATTGCACATGAAATCAAAAATCCGTTAACATCCATCAAAGGGTTTATTCAGCTTTTGAATGAGGATCCTGAATGCAATACTGGATATTTAAAGATCATTTCTGCAGAAATAGATCGAATTAATGAAGTTGTCGGTGAATTGCTCTATATGGCTAAGCCACAGGCGAATACGAAGAGCAATTCCTTTTTCAATATCATGGATGTCATCGATCACGTTAAATTGCTGCTGGATACTACCGCAATCATGACGAACGTAGAGATTCAAACCGCCGGCGACCCTGCCCTGCATCTTAGAGGGTTTGAAGAGAAATTATTAAAGCAGGTCCTTCTGAACATTATGAAAAACTCTCTTGAGGCACTTTCTAAAGGTGGGAAAGTCAAAATCAAGATAGAAAGACTGATGGACGATCAGATCCGAATCAGGGTCATCGATAACGGCATCGGGATTTCAAGAGAAAAATTGAAGAGGCTTGGAGAGCCGTTTTATACGACAAAAGAAAAAGGTACTGGGCTTGGTTTAACAATTTGCCATAAAATCATGCGCGAAAATAATGGTTCCCTGCAATTTAAGAGCAAGTTAGGCATGGGGACCGTGGTCGATTTAATTTTTGTTTCCCAGTCAAATTCCAATAATGAACTTCAAACATCATCATGAAAGAAGGCTGCCAGAATTGCGATAATTCATTGCAACAGGCAGCCTTCTTCTATTTCAGCTTTTAGAGCTTCTTATTTTGAATTTCCGAACGGATTTCATTCATGAAATCTCCGAGCCATCTGAATGATGAAGTGTTTTCTCCATATTTTCTGACGCTTAAATATTGATAATTGACTTCTTTATCACCGATGACAATCATATAAGGTATCTTTTTCAATTGCGCATTCCTGATTTTCAGTCCCAGCTTTTCATGGCGATCGTCTAATTTTGTACGGATGCCAGCATGACTGAGCTTATCCGCTATCTCTTTCGCATATTTGCCATGAACTTTATGGGAAATTGGCATAACAACGGCCTGAACAGGAGCAAGCCAAGTTGGAAATGCCCCTGCAAAGTGCTCGAGCAGCATACCAAAGAACCTGTCGATCGATCCGAAAATGGCCCTGTGAATGACAACCGGCCGTTGTTTTTCATTATTCGCATCCATGTATACTAGATCGAATTTTTCAGGAAGTTGAAAATCCAGCTGTACTGTTGCACATTGATGACTTCGATTTAATGCATCTTTTATGTGGAAATCAATTTTGGGACCATAAAATGCCCCATCCCCTTCATTTACACGGTAGTTGCAGTTCATTTTATCCAGCACATTTTTCAATGAATGTTCAGCGGATTCCCACAAAGCATCTTCTCCCATGGACTTTTGTGGACGAGTTGAAAGCTCAATTTTATATTCGAATCCAAAAATTTGGTAAGCATAATCGATGAGTTGAATGACATGCATGATTTCTTCTTCGATTTGGTCAGGCGCTGCAAAAATGTGTGCATCGTCCTGGCAGAATGACCGGACTCTCAGGAGACCATTCAATCCACCGCTGAATTCATGGCGATGCACTTGGCCAAATTCTGAAAGTCTGATGGGCAAATCACGATAAGAATGAAGTTTGTTTCGATAAATTAGCATGTGCCCCGGGCAGTTCATGGGTTTGATGGCGAAGCTCGAATTGTCGACCTCAGCAAAATACATGTTTTCTTTATAATGATCCCAATGACCTGATTGTTCCCATAACCGGGCATTCATCATCGAAGGTGTGCGTACTTCTTCATATCCATTTTTCAATTGAAGATCTCGGAGGAATGCTTCAAGTTCCTGTCGGATGATTTGTCCGTCCGGCAAATAAAATGGCATACCCGCCGCTTCCTCTGAGAACATGAATAAATCCATTTCTTTCCCAAGTTTTCTATGGTCTCTTTTTGCAGCTTCCTCTTTCATTTGTAAGTATTCCTTTAACTCAAGATCACTAATAAAGGCAGTACCATATATTCTTTGAATCATTTGGTTTTCCTTCATAACTTCATCATACACACCTGAAACGTGGCTTAATTTGAATGCTTGAATCCATTTAATTGAAGCAAGCTCTGGTCCAGGGCATAAGTCAAAGAAGGCTCCATGTTTAAAAATCCATACTACCGCTTCTTCAGAAACACTTTCAAGCATTTTTAGTTTATAATCTTCTCCTAAACGTTCAAATAATTGAACGGCTTCACTTTTGCTTACATATTCAAGATGAATCTCAAGATCTTGGCTTACGATAAATTCCATTTCTTTTTGGATATGGATCAGTTCATCACTGGAGATGCTTTTTCCAAAATCAAAATCATAATAAAACCCATCCTCCAGCACTCCTCCTTTGCCAAGCTTCACATCTGGATAAAGTCGTTTTACTGCCCTTCCAAGTACATGGAGGGCAGTTTGTCGAATGGCTCCAATGTCCTCTTTTGCATCAAAAAGTTTTCCTAAGTGATAAATTTTATCTTCTCCATCTGGAAATATTGGCTGTACACGTTCATTTAACACAATAAACACTCCTCACAAAAGTTTAATTGGTTTAATTGTTAAAAAAGCGAACTCATCCCTGAGAAAGGGACGAGTTCGCTTGGACCCGTGGTTCCACCCAAATTTCCACAGCACTAGATTGGCTGTTGGCTTCATTGACGATAACGCTTTTCAGCGATAGTGGATATGTACATTTCCCACTATAGCTCACAGGTGGTAATCGACTTCAATCGAATTTGGAAGTTCTCAGCATTCCTTCCTTCTCTGTTAAACCGTTTGAAGCAATCTTGTCCTGATCATGGCTTATTAATATTGATTTATGTTTCAAGTATCAAAAATAAAAGCACACCCATCCCTAATAAAAGGGACGAGTGTGCAATATACCCGTGGTTCCACCCAGATTCCCATTGAACGGATACGTCCAACAGCTTCTTCGGCTTTAACGCAGCCCGCACGAAATTGGTTTCATTAAATCCCCCAACTTTGCTCCCAGGTGGTAAATGATTCGGTTCAATCGGAAGTTTCCAGCTACCCTTCCTTCTCTGTTATTGAGGGATGAATCATTCATGTCCTGTTCAATGCAATTGATATTAATAAAGAATATACACGATTCGAAAATTGGATGCAATAGTCAAATGCATATTTTCAGAAAATTTTTAAATTAAATTTGGTTGTCCGCCTTTTTTGACAATTTTTGGTTTGAACGTGGAGGCGTGTCCCCGAAAAATACATAAACTATTTAATGTACAGAGGATATCTTCTATTTCCATGCTGGGGCTGGATATCTTCTTCCCATTGAAGGCCTGGGCATCAAGGGGAACAATCCCAATAAGGAAGGAGTCTGCAACTGCATGACCGATAAAAAAGATGATATATCAATAGATTTGGACTCATTTATGAATGCTGCATCAAAACTCTTGAAGGATGATGGTTTATTGAACTCATTGCAAAACATTTCGCCGCTTGCTTCCAATCTTTTTGATGACAAAGAGATGGAATCATTAAATAAATTATTGGAAGACAACCAGATCCCCCCTGCAAGAAGCTCCGATGACATGGAGAAAATCATGAAAGAACTTAAGGAAATTAAGAAATTGCTAATGGAGATTAAACGGAAAATTTAATCCAAGTAAAAAACGCTGTTGAACAGCGTTTTTTTACATAAGAAGTTTTCAAATAGTCTTTATGGGGTGGAAATAGATAAAGTCGACAACCTGAAAAATCATTTCTTACCGGTAAAAGGATTTATTTCATAAGTTAAATCTCTCCCTGCCGCTTTTTCTTCTGCAGAGATACTTTTGCCAAGAGATGCATAATACCATATCCAAGCTGCAGCGGATAATAATCCACCACCCAAGATAATCCATGATGTAAGTTCCAAATCATCCATCTCCCTAAGTTGTATCGTTTTCTAGAATAATTATAACAAAAACTATATCAATTTCCAATATTTTCTGATTTCAGAGAAAATGATTCGTGTGTTATGCAGCTTCAAAATACATGTTTTTCCATAATGAATGTTAACAAGCATGTTCTCAAGGAATCTTCTTCGTTTTGCCAAATATAATGTCCGGCACCTTCAATAACATGATAAGTACTATATGGAATCAAATGTGCAATTTGTTCAATTGGCCAAGAGGGCCTGATATCCTTTTCGCCCATAACAAACATGGATGGGATCTGAATGTTGGAAATTTCATGCAGAAGCTTTGAATACTTAATAAATCTTCTCCATGAATCAATTAACGAACGATGAACGATTGGATTATGAGGAAAATTGAGTTCAGGCGAACTTTCACCCAATATCTGTTTATTCTTTACATAAGTCTCCTTCCAATCACGATCATTTTGGATACCGGTTCCTGCAATAGAAACCATTCCTGAAAGTGACTCCGGATAGAGCAATGCATAGGCAAGCGCTAAGTCTGCCCCCCACGAATGTCCAATGACAATCCATTTATCTATTTTGTATGTCTTGCGAATCGCTTCCATATCCCATAGACAACGATGCAATTCATAACCTTTATCCACTTTCGACGATCTCCCCACACCCCGTGGATCAAAACGTATGACCTCACATGACTCATCTATTAATCTGGATATTGGCTCTAAGTAGTCACAGCAGCCGGGGCCGCCGCTAATCAGGATGACAGGGACCCCTTTCCCTTGTTTAATGGTCCATAGTTCTGCTCCATCAATATGGATGTATTCTTCGTTCAAAAATATCCCCTTCCTCCCATCAATTCTTTAAAGGAATCTTAGCAAGCGATGCGAATATATTTACTATACCATTGGCCCTGTATAATAACTTCATTCATTTCTCAGAGCCATATTCTAGATGAGGTGATTACAATGGAGCAGCCCTCTTCATAGACTAATTGATACAATTTGGGGAGGAACTAATTATATGAAACCAAAGTTAATATTGATAGAGGGTCTGCCCGGCTCAGGAAAGACGACCACTGCAAAACTTGTCAAAGAAATTCTCATAGAAAAAGGTGTAGATTGCGAACTGTTTTTAGAAGGGAATTTAAACCATCCGGCTGACCTTGATGGAGTTGCATATTTCTCCGAATCGGAATGGGAATCACTGTGCGTTAGGTTTGGTCAATTTTCCCAAATGATGCATGAGAACGTTCTAAAAAAAGAAGGTGGATATCTTTTTCCATACAAAAAACTAAAAAACGAAGAAATTTCAACAACATTAATGGACACATGCTTCGAAAATGATATATATGAGCTTCCTTTGAATGAAAATATTAAATGGATAACTGAAAAATGGAATGAATTCAAATGTGTTGCAGACACCAAAGATAAAATCTATATATTTGAATGCTGTTTCATTCAAAACCCCGTCACGATGGGAATGGTAAAATATGATGCACCCTATGAAACCACGTTCAATTACGTTTTGCAGCTTTTAAAGGCAGTCGAAGGATTAGATCCTATTTTGATCTATGTTGAGCAGGAAAAAATCCATGACTCTTTTGTAAAAGCAATTCAAGAACGTCCGAGAGAATGGTCTGAAGGTTTTATTTCTTATTATACCGATCAAGGGTTTGGTAAAAAGAATGATTTGCACGGCTTGGAAGGAACATTGAAGATCCTTGAGGAACGAAAAAAATTGGAATTGATGATTATCGATAAGCTTCCCATGAAGAAATTTTTTATAGATAATTCTGCTTTTGATAGGGACAAACATAAGCAGCGATTGAGCCAAATCTTAGATGGAAATTAACAGAGTGTCCCCTAGGTGCCTGGCACCTAGGGGACACTCTTTATTATTGCATATTTTGAAAAAGTTTTTCTATTTTCTCTGGGTGATTGAGTTTGTGATCGAACACTTCCGATTTCCATAATTCTGGATCCTTGCCGTACTGCCTCAAATCACGTCCATAAAAATCATCAAGTTGCTTCCTGTTAAATGTGAAATGCTGTGGGACTTCCGTTGAAATATTGATATTAATCTCCTCTACATTATCAATTAAAATGAAAAAAGATGTTGCATTCATCAGTGCTTTTTCTTCTAGACCGTTTTTCCAGTAGGTTTCAAACTCCTCTTTCTTTTTTGTTGAATTTTGTTTGCTTCCATAGTTGACAGTCAGTCCAAAAGGGTGTTTCTTCGTTTGCAAAGATATTTCTGACACGAAGTCTGCCCCTGGAAGACTATAAACGATTTGACCAACCTTGCTGTTTTCACCTACATACGGTGTACGCTCCTTTGACAATTCAACTAAATTAATATGTTCCCCAGCTATTTCTATAGATTTACTGCTGCCGTTGTAATGATTTCCATTCAAGCCGGTGATTGCAAAGAAACAAACTAATAGAAAGGCAGCAGTACCTGCTATAAGCTGCCATGAAGGCAGAATCCATCTTCTTTTTTTTCTGTCCATTATGCTGTTTTCTTCAGATGAAAGGACAGCCTTCAGCATCTTCTTCTTCTTTTCTGGCTCCAATGCTGGTTTGGGCATATTTTTAATCTCTTGATCGATATCGATTCTTTCCCTACCCATTCCTTTCACCTCCCAGTTTTTTTTGCAGCGCCAGTTTTGCTCGGTGGTATGTGGATCGTACTTTACTTTCTTTCCAATCCAATGCTATGGCAGACTCTGTCACTGAAAGTTCATTAATTCCTCGCAGAATAACAACATCTCTATAAGATGATTTGAGAGATAAAATAGCATTGTATAATTCAACATTATTTTCGCGCAAATCAAAATACTGCTCAGGTCTTTGAAAGTGATTCCCTTCAAGACTGGCATTCATCTGCAATGCTTTTTGTCTCCAACTATTCCTTCTCTTTTTTCGATCCTCATCAATGGCCAGATTCATGGCTATCCGGTAAAGCCATGTCTTTGGCGATGAAAGATCTTGAAATTTATCAAGCCCTTTCATTGCGCGTACAAATACATCCTGGACATAATCATCCACATCCATGGTACCCATGCGGTAAATAAAGTAATGATAAATATCATCACTGTAGCGATTAAACCATTCCGTAATCAATTCATTTTTGGTCATTCACTTTCCTCCGATGATTTAGTTCTTATGTATTTAGACGAATGAAAAGTGCATTTGTCGCAGTAAATTTGAATTTTTTTATGAAAGAGGAAGTAAACATCCTTGGGGAATATCAGAAGATTAAGAGTGGGTTGGATTCATAAAAAATAGGAAAACCGTTTTACAGATTTTCCTGACTCGCCACTTTTTCATCACCTTTAAAATGATGGTAAACTTTTGCAGTTCCAATGCCAAGGCCTGAAAGCGCAGCTGAAAAAAGAACAGAAACGAGTGCAAATTCGACAATATCAAACATGAAGGAATAAATGAAACCGAAAAACATACTCATCAGGACCAAAAGAAGTAAATTAACCCGGACAAAGAAAATGGCAATGGTGCAATTCAATATTAGCACGGCTATTCCTATTACAATCAAATGGTTGCTATACGCTGATAAATACTCCAAAATCATCACCGCCATCGATACAGATTTTTCCATCACGCTTCTATTTAATTAGACGGTGATAATAAAGTTTTTGTTTCAAAATTCTGCAAATTAATTAATATTATTTACTCCAAATAAGATAAAGGTGATATCAGATCACAATACTCACTATCCTCAAGGAATTGATAAAGTAAATGGAGGTGTGCAGCTCCGATCAGCAAAAATACTCGATCGGTTGGTGATGTGGTGATCCTAGTCAAATTTGAAAAAAGAATCAGGTTTCTCTGATACCACCAAATCAGCCAATCAAGTCCCACATGTTCGTGTGTTGTCCCGATCCTTGCCATATTGATGTATGACCAATGATCTTTTTTTTGATATTTTGAACTGTTCACTTCCATTAACATAATCCGAATGCTTTTAGTTCCATTTAGATTCGGAGGGGAAAAAATTTGCTGAAATAATTCAGGCTGACTTTCTTTGGCCCAATTATATACATCCGTATATCCGCGTTTTCCGGCACCCTTTTCCATCCAATCGATTCCAAATAGGATTTTGTGATTTAATATTTCCCCTAATCGAAAAGCAATCTGATCGATTTCATTCATTTGAAGAGGAGACTTATTCGTTATGTAATTGTGATAACGTTCATTCAGGAGTTCGTTTTCTTTTGTATCAACTTCTACTGCAATTTTAGTTGGATTGAACTCTTTTATCTTGTTCACGATCCTTTTCAGTTCCTTCTGCCTGTTAAGCGAGTCAAGTTGACTTATTTCTAAATTATGCATATCATCTGTTTGCGCCAAATGAATCGTACCGAGAAGCATGATTTTTGGCTTACTCTCCATTGTGAAGGACACTCCCCCTTTGTTTATCATCAACAAGCCATTCAATCGCCTCTAACAGATGTTCTGCTATAAAGTCCGGTTTTATATCTGCCCAAGCGCCATAGAATTCCCGTTTCGTATATTTTTCAAAGACCGATTTGCCAGCTCCTGTCTTCACAAGAATCTTTGCACATCCAGCATTAGCTGCAGCCAAAAGATCAGTCCACCTATCACCTATCACTACGCTTTGTTTTAAATCAAGACCATGCTCCTTCGAGGCTTTTTCAAGCATGCCTGTTCCAGGTTTACGACAAGCACAACACTCTTCATGTGTATGAGGACATAGATAAACGGAATCAAAACCGATACCTTTTAATTCCTTCTCAAAATCTTCCACAGCCGCTTCACCTCTGGCGATACCTGGCTGGTTGGTAAATGCGAAGACTGGAATACCTTCTTTTTTCAGTATGTTGATTGCTTTGTTTGTATAGGAAAACGGTTTAAAAGAAAAAGGGTATATAACCTCTTCTCCTCCCCCGATGGTTCCGTCCCGATCAATGAATACTGCTTCAATGCATTTCATGAAATCATATAGCCCCTTCTTTTCATTTATAATCTTGAGTTTCAAGCTGAATTGATTTTGGATACATCATTAGGTCCATACAGAATATATCCTTTTTTTGTAAGTTAATTATAAATACGTTGTTTTCCTTAGAAAAGTTTCAATAAATTTATAAAGGCTCTTTTCGCAACGATCATTTCGTAAAGTTTATTGCTATTCATCAAAGGTTGTGTAAGGTTGATTTCCGCTGCAGGATGCTCGCTTTCCATGTGGCATGTCGCTTTTCCAACTGACCCGCTGATCCCTCCGGAGTCTCGCACCTTCCGCTCCATTAAACATTGAATGTTCAATTTTCAACAAAATAATAATTTTGAAATAGACTTTTAAGTAGACCTTGATTCATTATTTTCTTGCAGCTGGCCGAATCCATGATAGTAATTCATAAATCATGTGTTTACTTGTGTCGAAGCTAAGAAATTGATAGTCAATGAAATTAATATATTTTTTTATATTGGATTCTTTCTCTTCCTTTATGAATCGGTATGCCCAATGGACGTATTGCATCTTGAACGGCAGTTCCTTGATCTCATTTAAAAACGGAAACTCTTGGTATACCAGTGACAAAGTCCGGAAAACCCTTTTCTTTGTTTTATGTTCTATTGTATCTCGTATTAAACGATCGAAGTCAATCTCGGTGGGATATGTGGTGATTATTTGGATAATATCTAAAAAATGTCTTAATGAATCCATATTATGGCGCCATCCATGCAGACACATCAAATAAAATGTATGGTAAGTCGATAATTCCTTAATATAAGCAAATTCCCCCATGCAAGCAGCTTCATTCCAGAATTGCTGGATAGGGATGGAAGCTGTCTTTTCTTTGATGATATTCCAATGTAGTTCAATCCTTAATGGAATCTTTGATCCGGGTATTTGTTTCATGAAGGTGGTATGGAAATGACCAGCTATTGAAGGTTCATCCTTATTGAACCCTAATGACTCTACACACACAACTGCTTCTGCTAGCTGCTCTTTCCGAATGAGAATATCGATATCAGACGTTGACCTTGCTGCAAAACTTCCAAAATATCTTTCTGCAAAATTAATCCCTTTCAAGGGAATTGCTTCGATTTCCTGTCTTTCAAAGACTGCACAAATTTGTCCCACTTGCTGCTTGATCAGTAGATTGTTGTATAAAACTTCATCAGACCTTTTCTTCAGCCGGTCCTGAAAAAATGATGGAGTGGATTCAAATTCCCCCATTTCCTTCAACTTGAATAGAATTTGAGGATAGATTTGAAAAAATTCAATTTCGTGGAGAGCTAAATGATAATCGTTCATTTGCATTTTTATCTTTCCGTTCGGATTATAAATCTGGCGAATTAAATCCATTTTTCCTCAAACCCTCCTTTTAAGTTGTCATCAATGTCAATTCAGGGAGTTGGTCAGCTTGAAATTGTTTACTGCATAGACGCTGATAAAGCCCTGGCTCAATCAGCAGCTGTTCATGGGTTCCTTGTTGGACTATTCTCCCTTGGTCCATGACAAAAATGACATCTGCATGCTGGATGGTAGAAAGGCGGTGGGCAATAATGATCGTCGTTCGATCTTTCATGAGTGTCTTTAACGCTTCTCTGACTGAATGCTCTGTTTCACTATCCAAGGCAGAGGTTGGCTCATCCAATAATAAAATCGGCGCATCCTTTAAGATTGCCCTCGCGATCGCGATTCGCTGCCTTTCCCCACCTGACAGTTTTAATCCTCTTTCGCCGATATGTGTATCATATCCATTTGGAAGTGTAAGGATGAAGTCGTGAATATATGCTTGTTTTGCTGCCGCTTCCATCTCTTCCTCCGTAACATCGGGCCTGGCAATCTGCAGGTTGTCTCGTATCGTCCCTGCAAACAAGAATGTTTCCTGAGGTACATGTGCAATGGAGCATCTTAATTCAGAGATTGAATAATCGCCTATCGATCTTCCTGCTATTGAAATGTAACCTTTGGCTGGGGAATAAAACCCCTGCAATAGATTGAAAATAGTGCTTTTTCCAGCACCGCTAGGTCCTACTAAAGCAGTAACTTTGCCAGCGGGTGCATGCAAATGGAATTGCTGAAAAAGCAAATCATCCTCGCTGTATCCGAAGCTGATGTTTTGTAGATGAATGGGTGTATGAATTTGATGGACAGCTACATGTGAAGGTAATTTTTCACATGTCGGCTTTTCTTCCAAAACATTGACAATTCTTTCTAAAGCTGTAATCGAACGCTGAAATCCAGCCCATTGTCCCGCCATTCCTGTCAAAGGGTATACGAGATGATTGACTAAATTGATGAATGTCAATAATGCTCCGACTGTCATAATGGAATGTGATACATAATATGCCCCCAAACTTACACTGATTAAATACGTGATTGAACTTACAAGCTGGCCGCCTGCGTAATAATATCCCTGTAGCCTTGCATTATGACATTCTAGCTGATATAGTCTATCAGTTTGAGATTCCAGTTTGTTAAACATGTGCTTTTCCAATGTGAAGGAACGGATAATAGGTAGTCCAAAAAATGTCTCATTCAAGTGATTATTAATATCCGCAATAAGTTCGTGAATTAGCCTGCCATTCTTTTTCAATAAAAATCCAAATAGAATGGCAGACATTAATGCCAACGGGGCAATCATGACCGAAATGAGAGATAGTACCGTATTGATTTGACATAAATAAATGAAAACAACCAAAAAAATTAGCGGAAATCGGAGAAGACCAATCAACTGCTTTCCAATTAAACCATTCACGTGATGAATATCATTTGAAAAATGAGAAGATAATTTACCTGACTGCTGATTGACAGTGAAGGGAGAAGGGAGCCTTAGCAAATGACTATACAAGTACTTTTTCAACTCATTTTTCACGCCATTGGTAGCGATATTTTCAACTATAATATCTAAAAAGCTTGTTGTTATGCTTAAGATAATCAGAACGATGCCTATTGGTATCAGCCATTTTAATTTTTCGAAATCACCCTGGAGTGCAGCATCAGTAATCTGGCCAAAAAACCATGCGAAGGAAATAGTGAGGAAGATATCAAAACCAAGAAGGATAATAAGGCCGGAATAGGCTTTCCAATGATTTTGAATAAATGGTTTTAGAAAGAAAAATGTCCTCTTCATGTCATGTGAATTTAAGTGTAAATATGATTTTATTATGGATGCAATGTTTTTTCGTTTTACCATGTCCAGGACACTCCTATTTATATATTTCTATGATTTATGAAAAATCGAAGCATGGAAGATATCATGGGAAAATACAAAATGATGTTTTTCCATAGCTGTGCAGCAGCAACATTTATTTCAATATGCTTTCCTTTTTTCTCTATCACTGAAAGCTTTCCAATTACCTGTTCCGGTTTTATCGGAGGATCAAAGCCAAGGTTTGAATCCCCTTTGAATAATAATTTGTCATGGTGTTTTCCGTAATATCGATGGGCAACTAATCGAAGAGATTCAGAGAAAAACAGGAGGATGTCTCCTTTTTTCCATTCATGTTGTTGGACATAGACAAATTGACACATATCGCCTTGTTGAATAAATGGATACATGCTGCTACCGGAAGCAGGAAGACGGATCTTCCCTTCTTTTTGGATGACATCCTTTAAAAGTAGAACAGTGGATTGGTCAACTAACAAGATGAATCAACTCACACTTTAGTAGTTCATTCATGAACTCACTCAATTCTTGCCTGACCTTCTCATTTGATCCGGCACCATCAAAATGCTTTTCAACTGCATATGCTAAGTCTGAAATCGTCTGGATTTCACTTAGTAGGTTCCAGCAAAATCCACCTACTTCATTTACCTTCGTCACGGTAAAATTATTAGTGTTTAATATGAGCCACTCATCGTTAAGTTGAGTGGCTTCGCATTCATCATTTCGAATATATTGCCTTCTCATGAAATCAGCTCCCAAAATGTATTGTTTTTCTGAAAATACAATTCATTCACTTGTACATTCCTCACGAGCATTATTAATAGATTCATAATCATTTTTGTTTCAACAGGACTATAAGGCCAATAAAATATTTTATCCATAAGTTTTATGACAGCATCTGCCTTAGCTACTGGCAATTTCTCATTTTTAACAGCTTGATGAAGAATCTGGATGCTGTATAACCGGAAAATCCCTTCTTTTTGCTCTGCAGCTATGTCGCTTCGAAATGGTGAGTTATAAATCATTGCCCCGTTGGAGCTTATCTTAACAATCGTTGCTTCATCGGATAGAAGCATTCGTGGTGTTGAAAGCATTGCTGCAGTGGATTTTCCTGATCCGGAATGGCCAGCAAAGATGTGGCCCTTCTCATTTTCTAAGACACAAGAAGAATGAATTAATAAGCCCCATTGATGATGAACCAGAAATGAACTATAAAGATTCATTAATGCATGCTTTAACGCAAGCCAATCATGGACGTGAATGACTGCCTGCTGGAATCCCGAATCAACCTCGATAAGGTAGTCTGCTCTTTTATAGTTGATTTTTCCATCTTTATGATCAATCTCAACTTCATAGTCGATAAATGCATGCCCATATCCATCCTTGATTTGAATATACATATCACAGCATTCGTCCGTCCGCTCGTCAATGACATTGAAATCCTGATCAAACCAATCAGATAGTAGATTAGAATGGAGGGTAATATCGAAAATGTGTTCACCGATTTTCACTTGAAATGCCTTCATTCTTAAACCCCCTTTTACACTTGATATTATGTACCTGGACCAAAGGGCAGGATTTCCCACACCCTTTGATCCAATGACATTATGGTCTTCCTTTTCCTCCCCCATTTCCGTTGTGCGGGCCAGTATAAGGATCATTTGGGTAATTGGTTCCACCATTGCCATTCCCGTGATGATTCTGATTCCCATGTCCCTTATTCCAGCTTTGTGCTGTTTCAAACCGAATGTTCTGATGATCACATATTTGAGGAGGTTCATATGAGTTTCTAAGGATTCGTACATTTTCCATTTTTCATTACCACCTTTTTTCTTTATAAAGAACGATGTTTACATGCAATTCCCCTGAAAATCTTTGATCAGGATTAAATTGTAATTGAATTAAATGGATTACAAAGTGATTTTTAATTATTATAATTTATTTTTTGTTCTTTTTAAAGAACAAAATTCATGGTGAACCCCAAACTCTATAGAACATACTCCTGTTCTAATGGGCCAACAATCTCAACGAAATTCTCTTCAGCCTCATACAGTCTCCCTTTTTTAATCAGATTAACACAAGGTGAAACCCGTTCTTGGAATAACCATTGATAGACCCCTTCAGCATCTTTTTCTCCTTAAAACTTTGCAACAATACTTCGTCTCGGAATTTCCTGAATGTTTTAAGTTCGAAGCAATCATCCGGAAGCCCTCTGGCGTCGACACAGGAATCTGTTATAAAACAGCTTTCCTCCGCCTTTTTCTCGTCCATATCCACTGCCATGGTCTTTTCCATCATCACAATCGCCAGTTCCCCTTTGGCCGCTTACAGTGGTTTCAAACATGATTACTTGGTGATGCAGCACTTTCGGAAATTCATCAATATTCTTATTCATCCGTGGTCTGTCTTTCCCATAAAAATATCTGTCAATACCCTGTCATAATTACTTCCTTCATACATCACCACCTTTCGATGATTTTAAGATTTCACCCCGGAAATGTGGATTTCAAATTTCTGGATACGATCATTGTGCTTATAGTTTGTTTTACATACTGAAATTCAGCGGTTGGATAAAAGATTATGACATATAGAACATTGGGTACCAGCAATGAAACCATCCCTTTCAAAAGGATTGCAGAAAACCCATGGCCGTTAACCATAAACTGATTCATGTAATATGTTATCCAGCAGGCCCCGGAGGTCAGGACAAGGTAAAATATATATTGCTTGAAATACATCCAAACGGATTTTTCAAAATAATACTTATATACGAGCCTCGGAATATTCCAAAATGCTGTACAAAGCGTACTAATGGCCGTACCAAGCAAAATCCCGGCAACACCGAAATACCTTCCCAAAAGGACGGAAGCGATTAAATTCACAAGCGCTTCAAGCAATGGCACATACTTATCTTGAGTAAAGATTCCAGCTTTTGTTTTGAAAATCGTTGCGGCTCCCCTCATCCCCGTGATATAAAAATTCGATAGTAGGACTATAAGAGCGAATGAATTGAGTAAGTATTCCTCTCCCAGCCACCAGGAAATAAAATTTTGCAAAACATTATATAAAAAAATAAAAGAGACCGAATATATCCAGAAATTGAGTAAGTAGATGACTTTGAATAGAGAATGACTCTTTTCCTTACTTTCCAAGGCGATCATATTTCCTACACTCTCACTGACCCCATTCATAAATGGGGCCAATAATATATTCAGTTGTGCAATAATCATCGTATAGTTTGAAAAAACGCCAACTGCAACCAATCCTATTAACGAACCGATCAGAATATTATCTGTACCAAACACAAAATATGTCCCTAGATTTTGCAGAAAAAGGGCTTTGATGTTTCTAATTAATCCAGGTTTTTCATCTTCCCCTAATCTGTATCTCGATTTTGTACGAACGAATGGATATCTGTGTTCAATTATTTTTCCATAATAAATGTTTTGGACGACGAAGATGATTAACTCTAGCAATAGATAGAGTGCATAATTTTTTGTGTAAAGTATTAGAAAGATTTTTAACATTAAGCTCATTATTTGAAAAAAGAGGTTGATCCTCACTAGGACATACCCTTTTTGATCTGCCGTAATCAATGAAACTTTATGTGCGTTCAGATAGAGCACTATATTTTTTGCAACAAACAAAAAATAGACGATCCTTACATAGGAAACCGGATCGCTCTTCTGTATCAATAATCCGAGAAAGGGATATAAAAGAATGCTTAGTGCAATAACAATCAATGCAATAGCTTGGTAGGCCTTTTTATAAACTTGTACGAGGGCAATGATCTTTGGTCTATTGTTTTCTGCTAGCGGTTGGTAGAGGCTGTAGACAATACTTGCCCCGACCCCTCCTTCTACAAGAGCCAAAAAGGATAATACATTTGTAAGCAATCCATTCAATCCCAAATAATTAGCTCCCAGACTGTCCAGAAAGACTTTTCTGGACACGAAGCCCAACAAAGTGATAATGATTTGTGCAGCGATCCCTATTAATATATTTTTCATCGAATTTCTAGTTCTCATTTTGACCTACCGCTTGGATCATTTTCTCGAATCTCATGTATATTTTGTTCTTTTTAAGGATTTTTCCATGAGCCAAAAGCAAATGCTCCACATGGTAATGATCGAGACTATTTTCAGCACCGGCAAAATTAAGGGAATCTATCACAAAAAGCAGTCTATTCTTCATAAAACAACATCACTCACTTTTATTAAACTTCATTACTGAATCAATTGATAAAATTTTTGCATTTCCTCATTATTTAGATAATTAATTTTCTTACAACCAAGAACCAATTTTGCTCGGAGATCCTCACTTTCATATAGGTACTCGATACCATTCGCGATCCCTTCAGCTCCTAGGGGACAAATATACCCATCCACTCGATTTTTCACCTGGCTTCCTGCAGTAGGATAATTCGTGATTAATACCGGTTTTGATAAAATTTGTGCTTCGCTGACCGTTAAGGCTTTCCCCTCGTATCTGGAAGGTTGGACGTATAAATCGGCATGTTTTATATAAGGATAGGGGTTAATTTTCTTACCGAGCAAGATGAACTCTTTTTCTAAGTTGTTCTGCTTGATCAAACATTTGATCTCCTCTTCATCCCCTCCATAGCCAACAACATACCACACGATTGGATATCCTTTTTCTTTCAATATTTTCATTGCCAATACAGCTTGGTCAATACCTTTCGCATAAGAGAGTCTCGCGACAGTTACTAGCTTGAACCGGTTATCCTCAACAAACGAGGACTCGGTTTTTTCATCAGCCAGGGATATTACCAATTCAGGTGTGGCTATGTTCTCCATAACGGAAACTTTATTCTTAAGCAATGGATATTTAGAAAGAAAGGCATCTTTGCAATGTTCCGAGACAGCTATGATGTGATCAAATTTACTCCAAAGGGCATAATCCAAGTTTTCATCTGTCTGTACGACTGAATAATCTGTATGAATCCATGCGATTTTCGTTTTTGCAAAAACCTTTTCCGCCACAAAATAATGTGGCCATAGATAACTCACTGCGACATCATAGTGCTGATTCAATTTTGGGAGGAATGGCAGGGAAGCGTTCCACATATATTGCATCTGCCTATAGCCTGCTTCTTCATTTTTGAACCTGCTTGCTAAAATTTTTGCCCACACCCTCGAAATGCCGATTCTCAGCATACCTGATTGAAAGATTTGTTTAATCGACATACGAAAGGTTTTATATTCCCTCTGCTCGACAAGTAAATTGGGTTCTGCAGGAATCAGCTCCATGAACTCCCCGCTATGGCTGAAAAGCTTTAGGTCCACTATATATTTCTCATAGTCGAAGTTTGCCAGCAGGCTGATCAAGCTTCTTTCGACTCCACCCACTTCCAAATCGAAGGATGAGATCAAAATTTTCTTCATTTTTGTATTCTCCTAATGTTTTTGCAAAAGTTTTCTGATCTTGGCAATATTGTCTCCACCCACCATTTTTGAGAGTGAATACTTGAGGCTTCCTTTGACGTGTTCCTTTTTGGAGAGCCAGCTTTTATGAAAATGATGCATAGCGTAAGTTTCTGATGTCATGAAATTCCTGCAATTGATGTAATCATATGGTGAAAAATATGTTTGTGGATAAAATACTCCGATATCTTCCAGTTCCTGATATTCGCCATTTTTAATCAATCCTAAATTCACAAGGATTTGCGTGATAAGTGCGACATTCGTCAAACTATCTAAACTCCCATCTTCTCTTCGAAAACGTTTATGTTTATAAGAATCCAAGAGCATTTTGATCAATGCATTCTTTGGAGATGCACCGATTGTACTGGTTGCAATAAAGTTTTCTTGCTCAAATCCCCAAAAAGATTGATGATGCAGCAAATCATTGAATGATTTGAATACCTCAACATCTGTATCCAAATAAATACCGCCTTGATGGTATAATGCATGGACCCTTACATAGTCACTGACAAATGCATATTTTTTTGATTCATAGGCTTCTTTTACATATGCATTTTGATTGATATTGATGGATGTTTCATTCCATTCAATTAATTGGTAATCCTGCAAATGATACTTCCAGCTATTAAGGCATTTTTCTACAAGCGGAGGTTTATTTTTATGACCGAACCAGCAATAGTGAATCATTTTGGGTATGTTTGATTGATAATGATTCAATGTACGAACCTCCCTATCATTTTTTTTGATTTTGCCATTTGATAAATTCCAGCAGCGTTTTATATTCTTTTATCTCTCCTTTTTCTATGCCAGATTCTTTCAATTCATTAGCTAATTCAATCCATTCCTTTTCAAGCTCATCTTGTCCATTCCTTTCATTTGAGTCCATATAAATCAATTCACTCAAATCGACATTCAAAACCTTGGCTAACTTTTTGATGACGGTGATTGAAGGATTCTGATTAAGGTTTCGTTCAATATTGCTCAAATAGGATTTGGATATGTGGGCCCTATCTGCTACTTCAGATAATGTGTAGCCTCGGCGTTTTCGAATTTCATATAATTTTTTTCCCAGCATATTGTTTACCTCTTCTTTGCACCGAATTTTTGTTATATCGTTGAAACCCTTACTTTAAAATGATTTTGCACACATTCAATGATTCTCACTTGCTCCTCATCGGTCATATTCGTTCCGGAAGGGAGACAGATTCCGTTTTTGAACAACCATTTCGAAACATCTACGCCTTCTTCATGCGGATAAAATTTCACACCATCAAATAACGGCTGCAGGTGTAGGGGCTTCCAAACCGGCCGGGCTTCGATATTTTCAGATGCGAGTGAATGCAAAATAGTTTGAGCGTTTATACCCGATTGTGTTTCATTCGTCGTAAAAGTGGTTAACCAGCGATTGGAAACAGAATTCTTTAATTCAGGCATAAATTTAATACCGGGTAAATAACCCAGTGTTTGATAATACTTACCAAAGATCCCCCTTCTAGCTGCCACCCTACTCTCTAATACTTGGAGCTGCGCTCTTCCGATTCCCGCAAGGATATTGCTCAATCGGTAATTGTATCCCAATTGGCTATGCTGATAATGAGGGGCGGGATCCTTTGCCTGGGATGCTAGAAAACGCGCCTTTTCAAGCAGCTTTTGGTCATCTGAAACGATCATCCCTCCTCCAGAAGTTGTGATGATTTTATTGCCATTAAAGGAATAAACCCCGAATTTTCCGAACGTCCCACTCGCTTTCCCCTTAAAAAATGATCCAAGTGATTCGGCTGAATCCTCGACGACAGGAATATCGTATTGTTCACATAAGGGAATCAGTTCATCCATCTTAGCGCTTTGTCCATAAAGATTGACAATCACTACCGCTTTCGGGAGCTTCCCTTTTATTGCTGCTTCTCTTAATGCTGCAGCCAATGCCAGTGGAGACATATTCCATGTATCAGGTTCAGAGTCAATGAACACTGGTTCAGCCCCTAGGTACACAACAGGATTTGCACTCGCTACAAAGGTCAGTGAGGAGCAAAAAACGTAATCGCCTTTTTGAACGCCTAATAATGAAAGGGCCAAATGAATCGCCGCTGTCCCGGAAGTAACGGCAACAGCATCTTTTACTCCGATATAGTCAGCAACTTCCCTTTCGAAGGATTCTACATTTGATCCAGATGGAGCGATCCAATTCGATTGAAAAGCATCTTGAATATATTTCATTTCATTTCCACTCATATGTGGAGGAGATAAATAAATGCGTTCATTTCTTGAAGCAATCAACATGGTATATTCCTCCCGATATTTTTGATGACTTTCGCTGGTATCCCGACAGCAGTATGATATGGCGGGATATCTTGGTTGACCACAGCTCCTGCGCCGATGGTGGACCACTCCCCTGCATTGGTGCATGGTATGAATGTAGCACTTGCCCCAACATGCGCCCCTTCCCTTACCTTCACCCCTCCAGTCAGCACAGCATTTGGAGAAATATGGACGAATGAATCCAGCATCGTATCATGCTCGATGATTGAGCTTGTATTGATGATGACATGTGCGCCAATCCTTGCTTCTGCATTTATTACCGACCTCGGCATAATGACTGTGCCATTCCCAATTTTTGCACTTCGGCTGACGATTGCTGAAGGATGGATGAGCGATATATAATCATCCTCATCCAATTGAAGTCGTTCAAAAATGAGCTTCCTGTTCCTGTTGTCCCCTATTGCAATAATGAACTTTACTTCACTGAACTTAACTTTTATCTTTTTTGTTGACGAAATGGGTCCTGTATAGAGGTTTTGAAAATAGTGATCATCTTCAAACTTGTCATCGAACAGACCAATCAATTGAAATCCATTTATTCCGATCAGCTCTTGTATGACACGGCTATGTCCCCCTGCTCCTATCACAGCGATATTCATCATCCGTGTTCCTCGTGAATGAATGCGCCAGATCCTTGGAACTTCGCCATAGTTACTGAATCTGCTTGATTGATTCCTTTTGATTGAATGACCTTAACGATGGTGATCAATATGATCTTCAAATCCAACCTAAAGCTGCAATGTTGCACGTACCATACATCCAAGGAGAACCTCTCATCCCATGATATTGAGTTCCTTCCATTAATCTGTGCCCACCCTGTAATACCAGGTTTTACATCATGCCGCTTTATTTGTTCCAAATTATACAGGGGCAAATATTCCATTAATAATGGTCTTGGTCCAACAAGACTTAATTCCCCTTTTACAACATTGAATAATTGTGGGAGTTCATCAAGGCTATACTTCCGCAAAAAGCTTCCGATTCGAGTCATTCTCTGGAAGTCGGGGAGAAGTTCACCTTCTGGCCCCCTCCTATCCGTCATCGTCCGGAATTTATATAAAGAAAATGGACGATTATTTAAACCTGGACGCTGCTGCTTGAATATGATCGGGCCGCCGATCATCATCCATATAGAAATGGCAACAACTAAAAATAGTGGCAAGAAACAAATGATTAATACTAAGGACATGGTTAAATCGAACAGCCTTTTCACAATTACCATCCTTTGATTGTATAGAGTTAGTAACATTCAATGAATTATTTGACCTCTACTAATAAATCCTCGCTCTGTTGCAGTCGAGGATTTACCGATCTATTATCTTTTTTGCCCCTATGCGTCTGGCTGTGCTGCCAATTCCATGCATCCAGGCACATTTCTTCAAAACTCTTTACAGCTTTCCATTCTAATTCGATTTCTGCTTTCGAAGCGTCTGCAAAACAGCTTGCTATATCTCCTGTCCTCCTGCTCTCAAGCTGGTATGGAATTGGAATTCCTGTTGCATTCTCGAATGTTTGAATCACTTGTAGAACCGACTTTCCTATTCCTGTTCCTAAATTATAGGTTTTCAGTCCGAACGTCTGTAAATTTTTTTTCAAAGCTTTCACATGTCCTCTCGCCAAATCCATTACATGAATATAATCACGGATCCCTGTCCCATCCACCGTTTCATAATCGCAGCCAAATACTCGAACATGAGGAAGTAAACCTGCTGCTACCTTGGTTATATATGGCATCAGATTATTGGGAATCCCATTTGGATCCTCTCCGATCCTCCCGCTATCATGGCTGCCGATTGGATTGAAGTACCTTAGAATCGTTATGCTCCATGAAGGGTCAGAGTATAATAAATCGTTTAATATGATTTCATTGAAAAGCTTCGTCCTGCCATAAGTATTCGTTGGCTGCAGTGGAGCTTCTTCTGTCAATGGTAGATTTTCAGGAAATCCGTACACGGTTGCTGAAGAACTAAAGACGATATTTTTTACATTGAATTCAGCCATTGCCTGTAATAGAAGGATCGTCCCACTGATATTATTGTGATAATAGGCAAGTGGTTGTTTGACAGATTCCCCTACTGCTTTATATCCTGCCAAATGAATGACTGCCTCGATGGGATGATTTGAAAAAATAGCTTGCAGTGATTCCTTATCCAGCAAGCTTGCTTCATAACATGGAAACCTTCTTCCTGCGATTTGTGCTGCCCTTTCAAGTGCATCTGGCTTGCTATTGGAAAAGTCATCAACGACGACAACCTCAATTCCTTCGTTCAGCAATTCGACAACTGTATGGGTGCCGATATAGCCGGCTCCCCCGGTGACCAAGACTGCCATGAACATACCACCTATCCTTATAAATAGTTGCTTTTATACTCGATTCCGAGAGTAATGACTTGTTCAAAATAAAAAAATATGAAGTAGCACACGATTATGGAATAGTAAATAAATTTTTGATCGGGTTTTCTGAAAAGCTTGACAATCCAAGAGATGAGAATGATATGGTACAAACCGAAATAAATTTCAAATCTTGCAAAGATCCAATTTTGTGTGGAGATCATCATGAATATTAAACTGATTACGGACATATTCACCACACAGTCACTATCGGGGAAAATCATTTTGAGCTTTTCTCTGCCAAAATAGGCTATGAGGAGGGGGACAGCCGTTACCAACACTCTTAAGATGTTCGCTCCACCCTCATGGAAATCTGCATAACGCCCATACTGTGTATTTTCAATGGCAGAGAATAAGATGGATGAAAACTGATTGAATCCAATAACGATAATGACAGCACCGAAAATAAGGAGGATGGTGATTTTGGACCATGCCTTTGTCCGGACGATCCAGTAAATCGGTACAAGGATCAATGCACTTTTATGAAAGCTTGCTGCCAACAGGACAAACATCATGTATTTTTTCCAATTTCCGTTCATCAAATATTTTGTGGCTGTAAATATGATGGATGCAGCGATAAATTGACGAATCCCATTCATAGAGACAAGAAATGAACCGGCTGTGATATAAACATATAAACTTAGTTCGATCATACGGGAGTACTTAAATAGTACTCCGACGATGAAAATATTGGTGATCATGGCTGATACAAATATCAGTATCTGCGGATCGGATGTAATTTTTTGCAGCATCATTTGAAAAATATCAAAACCAAAATCACTGTTCAAACTTAAATCAGACCACTGATATTTTTTAATATCATAGTCATGCATATAGAAGAATGTATCCCCGATATTTTTCCTCAATCCAGAAACCACGACTAAGACCGTCATCACTAATATGATCCATAATTTGTTCGGGATCACATATGGTGCCCGTTTAATCTTGGATGTATGAAAGTACCTAGCGAAAACGGAAGAGACATAGACTGCAGCAAGATTGAACCATAAAATTTCCATGGAATGGATCCTTTCCAGGTATGATTAAGGTGTTTTCATTACTGTCGCCCTCTTTGTATATGAGATATAGAGATAAAGGGCGACTCCAAAAGGAATTGACACCAAAGTTGTAATCCTATTCGGGGAATCCTTGATGAAGCCTATATTTCTGATCATAAGATTACTGGATACATAGTGAATGCTTGCACGGAATCTTTCTTTGAAGGAACATGCGTATTTCATGGAGATTATTCGATAAAAAGAGAATCCTTTTGGGTTGTTTTTATATTGTTTAATCATGTTGAGGCTTGAGCCATCCTGCTGATATTCGACATGACATAACACTTCATTGAACACCAGCAATGGTTGAATTTGATCTATCAATATATATTTATAAGCCAGTGGACAATATTTTTCTCCGGCAAACATTGGGTATTCCGGAGTGTTCTTCGTCAAGGCGGAACGATATACCAATTTTTTGTCTCCAGACACCTTATGCTTCCTATATAAATCCAATAAGGTGGTGGTCTTTAATCCTTTAGGAATCCTTGTTCCAATGATGCCTCCTTGAAAATCCGCATCCAATCCGACGATACCGGCATAATTTTCATTTCCATTCTCCCTCCAAAATCGAATGATTTTATCAATGGCATCTTCGGCCACATAATCGTCAGAATCAATGCAAACATTCAATTCCGTTTCAATAAGTCTATAGGCGGTATTGTGCGCCCCGTGCATTCCTTGATTTTCTTGATAATGATAGGATATAGGAATTTTTCCTTCTTTCATCCATGCTTCTACCAGCATTTTGGTACCATCCGTCGAACCATCATCAATAATTAGCCAAATAAACTCTTTACAGCTTTGTTTCAATAAACTTTCATAGCATAAGTGCAGCGTATGCGCACGATCATATGTCGGTGTAAAAACCGTTAAAACTGGCGACATTTTCATTGCTCCTTCCATGGATGAATTTGTAAATAGAACGATTCCAGCCAGCCAGCTGATAAATTGATGTCATAACCTTTTAGTTTAATAAGGTCATTAATATCAGATAATCGTTTTTTCATAGCCAATGCATGGACAGCCCATTCTTTAGGGGGGGTAGTTAATCTTTCATATTGAATCAGACCTGCACCCAAATCCACTTCGTTAGAGATCACATCAGATATAAGGCATGGAAGCCCGGATGCCTGAGCCTCCACAAGTGCCAATGGAAGCCCTTCATGATGTGAGGGGAACAATAGTAAATCAAATGCATGAAGCAAATCATTGACATCGCCCCTAATCCCCAAGAATTTGACTTTCCCACCAAGATTCAACCGGTTTACCTTTTTTTCAATAGCATCCTGTAATGGACCGCCTCCTGCCAACAGAAGTATTGAATTTGCTTTCAACTTGACGATTTCACGAAAAATATTAATGATAAAGACATGATTTTTTTGATGGCAGAACCTTCCTACATGACCAACGACAAATGTATCTTCCCCGATATCAAGCTCTTTCCTGATTCTATTCCTGTTTTGATGGGAGAAACGGTATTTTTGACCATCGATTCCATTCTTCAAAATCATTGACTCAGTCTTTCCGAATAGCCATTTAGAAGCTTTTTCAGAACAAGCAAGCCGATGGGATGAATTATGATGCACATAGCACCCCATCAACCATTTATAACATTTGGTCAATGCCCCGCCTTCGCTCATCGTATTATGGCTATGGGCGATCCTGATCGGAATTTTCGCTTTTTCAGCAGCCCTGAGAACAAGTCCGCTCATCTTGTCCAAATGGGAATGGACAATCCAATACTCCTTGTTTTCTGCGAAAAACTCTCTTAATCGTTTAGAATATTTAAAATGGCCTATTTCCGATATATAGGGGATGCGATGGATTTTTCCTCCAAGTTGATTTATTTCTGAATCAAATACCCCGCTTTTGCAGGTAAGAAAATCGAATTGAATCTTTGATCGATCCATCTTTCGATATAAATTCATGATTAAATTTTCTGCACCGCCACGATTCATATTAACGACGATATGCAGTATTCTTATTGGCATGCCCATTCCCACTGCTCCTCTTCTTCCATCATTGTCAAATAGATTTGTTGCTGTTCATCCAGAACCCGTTCAACCGAGAAGCAACTTTTGATCAGTTGAACTCCCTCCATGCCTGCTTTTGTACGTAAATCTGGATTTGATTGAAGAAGGGGCAACAAGTCTTGCAGCATGTCAATGTCTTTGTCGATGATCCACCCATTTTTACCATGTGAAACCAAATCCCTATGACCTCGAATATCACTGACTATAACAGGTAGACCGCATGCCATTGCTTCCATAATGTTGACTGGGAGCCCTTCTCTTCTGCTTGAAGAGATGGCAAGGTCGCATATTGGGAGAATTTTCTCAATTCCCTTTTTAAATCCAAGAAAATCAACCATGTGGTCGACGCCTAACTTTTCTGCCAAAACCTTGCATTCTTTAAGGAGATGGCCTTCACCTGCTAATAATAACCTTGTATTCGGAAGACTTGGTTTAATGGATTTTAATAAGTAAATGAGCGATTGCTGGTTTTTATTATGGTTGAACTCAGCAGCGTAAAATAATAAAAAATCATCGGAAAGGTAACCCAATGACTTTCTTATCGATACTTTTTCATTTTCGCTGATTGGCTTGAATTTTGCCTGATCCACGCCGACTCCGTGGACATGCTTTATGGTCTGGGCATTTAACCGTTTTCTAGCAAAATCATAGTCCTCTTTATTGATTGTGACCAAGCAATCTGTATACCTAGATAGGTATTTTTCAATCGGATAATATATCAACCAATTTTTTTTGGGTGCGCCTTTACAAAAATGAAATCCATGAGCGGTATAAATGACTTTTGTTCCATTTGCCCTATGTTTACGGGCAGCAAGTCTTGCAAGTACTCCGCCCATCGGTGTGTGGCAGTGCACGATTTGATAATGGAACTTATTTATAAGCCTTTTTAATCCTTTGTAGGCACTTATATTCTTTCTATTAAAAGGTGAACGCTGTAAAGGAAGGTTGAATTTGTGATCCACATATGGGATTTCCAGTTCTCCGCAAGCAGCTAAATGGACCTCCCAGCCTTGTTCTTTAAACCATTTTAAGTACGGCAAATGGAACGCTTTAAAATGGTAATCCACAGTTGCGCAAAATAATACTCTTTTTACCATTGTCCATCTTCCATTCTACAATTATTTATAGTGTGTCCCCGGTTAAGCTGGTTAATTTCAAAATACGGTTAAAACACAATTTTTCAGAAGACAGTTTTTATTTTTTTGCCAAGAAAGGCAATCGGCTTCCTTAAACAATAAGCACTCACTAAAATAATGGTCTATTAATATAGGGAAGCTGCCACAGCAGGCTTTTCAGAAGGTCGATTATTAGCTAAATCAATTAGCCATTTTCTTAATTCATCCTTAGACTTCTCGTTGTATTTCGCAGTGATTTCATCTATTTCTTCAATGTATAAGTGAGTCGACTTTCCAATATAGATTTTTGGGTAAATTTGTTGATTGTCTTCCTCGCCTTCCTTCAACAATTCTTCAAATAGTTTTTCTCCCGGTCTCATTCCCGTAATTTTTATACCGATTTCTTCAACGGAATGGCCAGAAAGCTTGATCAGATTTTTCGCCAAGTCTATTATTTTCACAGGTTCGCCCATATCCAAGACAAACACCTCACCGCCATTCGCTAACACCCCTGCTTGTATGACCAGCTTGGATGCCTCGGGTATAGTCATGAAGTATCTCACCATATCTGGATGTGTCACCGTTAAAGGACCGCCTCTTTGTATCTGTTTTTTAAATAATGGTATGACGCTTCCCCTGCTTCCAAGTACATTCCCAAATCTGACCACGACGAATTTCGTATTGCTATCCTGATTCATATGCTGGATGATCATTTCTGATAACCGTTTTGTAGCACCCATCACGCTTGTCGGATTGACGGCTTTGTCACTTGAAATCATCACGAAGGTCTTGACGGAATGCCAGCTTGCTGCATTGGCGACATTCATCGTGCCGATCATATTATTCTTTACGGCCTCTTCGGGACTCCGCTCCATTAAAGGGACGTGCTTATGGGCTGCTGCATGATAAACAACGTCCGGCTGATATTGATCCATGACCTGCATCATCTTCTTGGCATCCTGTAAATCTGCAATTTCAGGGACAAATTGAATATTTGTTTCTCTATACTTTTCCCTTAATTCCATCTCAATCGAATAAATACTGTTTTCCCCATGACCGAGCAAAACCAGTTTTGCCGGGTGAAATTTTCCTATTTGCCGGCATATTTCAGACCCTATCGAACCTCCTGCACCAGTCACGAGCACAACCTTATCAGTAATCGACTCAGCGATGCTTGCCATATCCAAGTGAACTTGGGCGCGTCCCAATAAATCTTCGACTTGAACATCCCGAAATTGATTAACCGACACCCTGCCTGATACTATGTCTTCAAGCATAGGCAAGATTTGCGTTTTCGCCTTCGTTTTCATGCACTCCTGAAAAATATTATTCAGCTGCCTTTTACTCAAAGATGGAATTGCAATGACGATCAAGTCGATTCGATGACGGCTAACTGCGTCCTCAATTTTGGAAATACCTCCTATCACCGGTATTCCAAGATAATGCAAGTGCTGTTTTTTGACATTATCATCTATAAAACCGACCGGAAGTAAATCTGTTTCTTTGTTGAATAACAGCTGACGAACAACCATCATACCAGCTGAACCTGCCCCGATGATCAATGTCCTTTTTAGATTTTCTTTCTTTGTCGATTTTGAATCCCTGTGCATTCTGAACAAAAATCTCGAACCGCTAATCAATACAAATTGAAGGAGGGCGGTTATAATTATTTTTCTGATTGAACTGGTACTTGCTGTCAATATCAGAAAGACAGCCGATGTTGCGGTTGAATAAAATATGACTTTGCAAATGACAATCAGCTCACCTATACCTGCAAACTCCCAAGCTTTTTTGTATAAACTGAAGCAAAAGGAGTAGATTGAGTAGCAAAAAAGCATGACAATTAGTATGGTTGAAAAATCTTTGTTCCAATTTTGCGGTTCTCCTTGAATCAGTAAGCAGGCTGAAACCAAAGAGGATAATATAATGGCGGAATCCAGAAAGAGAAAAAAAGAAAGACGCTGCCGATATTTCATATGTGACCTCCTTTTCAATCTTAAATAGTAAAGTGCTTAATGATAGATTCATATGAGAATATATCATTAAAAACTTTAATAAAATCGGGGCATCCAACCCCCCCTCACACCACACTTTTGACGACTTGCGTCTAAGGTCCTGCAACCCACAGCGTGACCGAGTGCCTCCATTGATAACGGATAGGAAGGCATCACCGAACAATATGTTCTTTATCGTTCTTATTAACGAACGGTAGGTCTAAAAAAAGACAATCACTCATTAATTATTACACCTATATACCTTGCTTTGGCCAGGTCCAATTCTTTTTTCATTTCAATCGCTTTTTTTAATTTTGTCCTCCCCTTATTCACTACGATGACGACTCCATCACATTGATTGGAAAGCAGCTTTGTATCGGTTACCTCCAAAACAGATGGAGAATCAAGCAAAACAAAATCATATATTTCCAAAGCATTCGTCAATAAATTTTGAAAGATTTGAGATCCTAAAAGCGCAACTGGATTGTAAGGTATCGCTCCACTTATTAAAATATCGAGTTTCCCTACTTTTGTTCTGAGCCTTGCTTGTTCAAATGTGCATTCACCAGCTAAGATATCCGTTAATCCTTTTTTATTTGGAATCTTCAAGATTGAATGCAGACTGGGATTTCTTAAATTTGCATCGATTAAAAGCACTTTCTTCTTTTGCTGAGCCATAGATACTGCAAGATTTGCGGCACAGGTCGATTTTCCCTCCCCAAGTGATGTGGAAGTAATTACAATGGATCGGCTTTTTTCTTCAGGCATGGAGAACTTTATATTCGTTAAGATGGTTCGGTACTGTTCCGATATGATGGAATCTGGATGGGTATGGGCAATCAAATTTCTGCGGCTGTTTTTGCGAAAATTCATTCTCTTCATTCTAATCATAGCTTTCACCCTTTATGGCAATATTCAACCGCATACGATTTTTCTTCATGATATTCCTTCTGGTCATCCTCGAAACATTTCCCAATATAGGTATTCCTAGATATTCTTCGATTTCACTTTCTTTATTGATGGTCTCATCCAAAGAATCCATAAGAAACACAAGACCCAAACCGATAACGAACCCAATACCCATTGCCTCTATTAAAGATGAATTGCTGCTTTCATTGATTGGCCAGGGGTTTACATTTGCTTCTGATAGAATTCGTACATCTCGGAAATTAACAATATTCGGCACCTCATTCTTAAATACCGAAGCCGTTTTATTGGCAATCTGTGCAGCACGCTCAGGATTGGTATCGACTACACTTATCCGGACAACTTGAGAATCATCAATGTTGTCCACAATGATCTTCCCCGCAAGTGCATCTGCTGAAAATGGAAGTTTTAATTGATTTGCAACCTTTTGGAGCACGGTGGAGTCCTTGATAATGACCTGCAAAGTTTTCATGTATCCAGGATCGGCACCGATAATAATCTTCGTTGATGTTTGATAGAGTGGCGTGGTAAAGTATTTGCTATGTATCCATCCCGCTGCAATTGATAAAAATATCATTAAAATGATTATCCAGAAACGCTTTTCTATCACACGGAGAAGATCTTTAATATTGATTTCTTTCACCATACTATTCAGCCACCTATCGCAAAGAAATTGTATTTTGTTCTAAATAAAGAACGATTGATTTAAAAAAATTATTTAAGAAACTATTATATTACCATTTTAGTTCTTTATAAAGAACACGTCAAATTATTTATCGACTTCATTAATAAGTAGCCGCAGCTAATTTTCTTTCTGTTTGCCCAGGTTTGTTTAGAAGCTGATGAAAAAGTCCATTTGTTTTCCCGGCCAGCTCATGATACCGTCCCTTCTCAATGACTCTACCGTGTTCCATTACGATAATTTGATCTGCATTTTGAATCGTCGATAGCCGATGTGCAACTACAATTATGGTCATTTTGCCTTTCATTTGTTCCAATGCATACTGGATGGCAGCTTCATTAATTGTATCAAGCGCGCTTGTTGCCTCATCCAATATAAGGATACTCGGCTTTTTCAATAGTGCCCGTGCCATTACAATCCTTTGACGTTCTCCACCTGATAGCTTCACGCCCCTATCCCCAATCAACGTCTCCAGCCCCTTAGGCAGCTTTTGAATGAATGATTCAGCAGCAGCAAATTTTAATGCTTCCCAAATTTCCGCATCTGTTGCTTTTTGATTCGTAAGCAGAAGATTTTCTCTAATGCTTGCATTGAATAAGAACGCATCCTGTGGAACATAACTGATTGATTGCCTTAGAGATAACATCTTATCCGTTGTCATTTTATTTCCATCAATATATATATTTCCCTCAGTTGGTTGATAAAGCCCCATAATCAGATCTATTAATGTGCTTTTGCCGGCTCCTGAATGCCCTACTACAGCTGTCATCTGATTGGCTGGGATATTAATGGAAATGTTGACTAAAGCAGCCGTTTCATTTTGATTTTCATAGTGAAACGTTATATTGCTGCAAAGGATATTTTTTTGGATATTGATTGGCTGGATTGGTTGAGATCCATCACTAAATGAAAATTCCTTTGACTTATAGCATTCTTCTTGAAGGGTGTATATAGATTCAAATGCAGGAACGGATGATGCGATTTGTTCCAGACTTGACTGTATACCTGAAAATCGCGGCCAAAGCCTCGAAAAAATTAAGATGATCATTAGTAAAGTAGCAGGATTGCTCTTAAAGACAAGTACTGAAATAAGAATGAATATTGAGATAAATAATGCCGATGCTATTTTATATACTAATTGAGAATTTGTCCTGATCCCCATGATTACCCTTTGTTCCTTCGTTATAGTTTCACACCAATGTTCAAGCCAGGCCAGGCGCGGCCTTTCAAGGGAATTGCTTTTAATATCCTTGATGCCATTGAAGTGATCGGATATTCCGGACAAATACTTCCTTGAAAGATCAGTAGTTTGAAACCCCACTTTTTTCGATTGAGCAACGTATTTTTTTGACAGGTTAATGATAATCCCGCCTGCACAAATGACAAATAAAGTCAGTGACGGGGAAATCAAAGCTGCCAATCCAATTTGAATAATCGAAAACATGATGGAGGTCAGAAGCTGAAGAAACGTATTCGTCCCGGCGCTCACTCTACTTAATTCGCTTGTTAGTGCATTTATCAGATCGGATTTTCTTTTTTGGACAAAAAAGCTCCAGTTCGATTGAAGAATGCTTTGATAAGTATCCAAACGAAGTCGATTAATAAAGCCAACTTGTAGGGACATATTTTTCCTTACTATAGATCGCTGAAACAGTGCCTGCACGATGACGATCACCAAAAAAACGGTTAGGCTGATTGGCAATGCCCATGTTTTAGGGATTGAATTCAATATGTTCAATATACCCAAAAGGCGATTATTCGGAGAATCAAAAGAAATAAGTCCGCTTGCAGCCAGCATTGGTATAAGCATGATCATTCCTATGCCTTCTAGCAAACTTGCAACAATCATTCCAATCATATTTATGATTAGATTAAATCCTGTAAAAATGTACATTTGTTTAGAAAAATACCACAAATGCTTCATTGGAAGCCTCCTATGTTAGAGCTGATTTCTTTGTCTTCCTCCATAACCATATCATTGGCCTCAACGGAAAATATAACAAATGCAACACTTTGGGCAGGGGCATAGCCAATGCATCCTCAGGATATGGGTAGAAATAGCTGAAAAAAGACAGTCCTTTTTGAAAAAAAGATTTAAGAGAAAAAATATATTTTTTGTGATAGGTTGATATTTCTTCGCTCAATGGCAGGGAATGAAGATTGATCATCCTTTCCAAATAAAAAATCGTTCCTTCCGCTAATTGCATTGATTTATTATGACATAAGATTCGATCATACTCCCTTGGGATTTTACTGGATAGTAATTGAGATGATAGAATCATTGCCTGTCCCCCCAGCTGGGTTGAATGGAATTTACGGAGCAGACGAATCGTGAAATGATGGTCCATGGGAAGCTTAAGCATTTGATGGATATCCAATAGCCACCTGAGCCTTGACCAGCCATGTCTTGAGCCATGGGAAATCAGAAAGACAAATAAATCTTCCACCCCAAGAGTATGTACAGGAAGACCACCTATCACTTCAGTCTCTCTCCTTTCCCATAGCTCCTTGAACGCAGGCTCCAATCCAGGGCCTGGATTCAATCTCCAATGAATCTCTATTTTGACCTGTTTTTGCGGGTGAACGTACGTAAAATGATGATGCCTCCACTTCCAATCATTCAAAACAGTCATAATATATTCATCTTTACGATAGCCCTCTGCCACTAGTAATTTTTCAGCAATCCCTAAATCCTTGATAGGGATAAGGATATCCAAATCACCAGAGGTTCGAAGCGAAAGGTCGCCATATAACTTTTTTGCCAGCATCGGGCCCTTTAAATGAAGCATTGGAATATCATTTTCAGCAAAGATTTTACCTACCGCTTCCATTTCCTTGGTTAAATGGAGCATATGAAATATATTCGCCTCATATAGCTTTGTTATCCCTTCACTGACATATGTTGGAACAACTGTTTGTCCCTGTTTGACTTTGGGATACAGCTGTGGATATAATCGATGATGTTTAACTAAATCAATGAAGGCGCCCCAATCAAAGTCGTCATTTATAGGGATTGGATTTTGGCTAATAGATGATTCGTCCTCCAGCAATTTAAGCAAATAGTTCATTTCATTTGATAATCGGGAAACGTTTAGCTTTATTGGCACATTTTTCACCTTCATTTGATAGATTGGAGAGAAAACCAGCAAACATTCCTACCACAGTAAATTTTTCTTTGCCTTGCGACCCTGTAATAAAATATGGGCCACTTCTCAGCCAAGCATGGGCAGCGAGCTTTCCATTATCATCTTTGCCCATTCCTAAGTATAGTGTGCTTTCAATATTCCTTCTTTTTAGCATCTTCATCGCTGAAATTGCTTTAACAAGGCATTGACTTTCCCAAAAAGTATACTTGCTCATCATTTCTACTGCATTTGAAACTTTGCTTAAAATTTTTCGATCAGTGTCGTTTGGGGAGTGGCTTGTTTCTTCCATATAAGTACCGAGTGAAGGAGAGATCTTTGAAAAGGGAAGCAATTTCAATACCCGTGCAAAAGCTAAATAAAAGTACGCTTCTACCCACAACAGCTTGATGATGGATTCAGTATTCCAAAAGATTTTAAATTTCTTGGTCATTTTCAAACTTAACCTGGATAAGGCCTTCTTGTAATAACGATTCAAGAAATGAAATAACCTGATCTTCACATTGATCTCGATAAACCTCATAAATTTCAGTCAATGAAGAAACCATTTGACAAACTGTTAATGGCGATTCGAGCATATCCCAAATTTGTCCGCCCATCTCACCTAAATTATAATATTTTCCGTTGCCAATGCAGAGCATTACTTTCTCATCCCCCATGGCACTGACAATATTCCCTTCACATTGCACAAATGTTTGATCAAGTGTTACTAATGGCTTTGTAATCATTGAAATTCTCCTTTTCGATGGTCTTTAGGATGGTTAAAAATATGTCATTGGCTGTAAATATGTTTGAAGGTCTTTCGATTCTATATAATGGAACATGATAAGATAGGTTGGATGTCCCTTTAAAATGCCAGCTTCTTAAGCCTAAATGCTGTATTAGACTGTTGCGGTACGTATGGATAAATAACATATGCAGCCCTTCCAGTCCTTGAATCGATTGCAGAGTAAGGGCATTTGTATCTGTTTTCCTCAATTCAAAGATCCCTGCAAGTGGAATTGACTCTGAAGAAAATTGCCCTTTTACTGGCACTGCGAACTTTTTCTCCCTTTCAAATAGTGGGGAATAATGATTTTGATTCATTTCGAATGCTGCCAGGCTTGCATCCCATAGCTTTTGCTGAGGATATGCAGGGATGACATTTGGAGGACCTTCATCAGAAAGGGCGAGAGCAATAACGTCATCTGTTAAAAGCTTATATCCCTTCTGCAGGAAGGCTGTTGCCAATGTTGATTTTCCGGCACCTGGAATTCCAACAAATGCATATGCTTTCCCCTTTATATCTACGGCGCTGCCGTGGAGGGGCAATAATTTTCGCTGCATGAGAATGCTTCCCATACATGTTCCAAGCAAGTATAGCCGTATTTTATTAACATCGGCTCCCTCAAAAGGCAAAAACATAATATGGTTTCCATTTGTAATCCTGAAAACGGCCAATTCTGGTATGCGAAAGATTACATGATTTTCAGTTGCCATAATGCGATTCAAGGTATTCCAATCCTCTTGCCAATAATCCTTCAAGTTTCGTCTTTCAATTTTCACCTCAGTTATATCCTGGCCGGGCAGACTATTCAATTCAGGAAGTTTAATGTCGCTCATTATTTTAAGTCCAAACGCTTCATACGAGTATTTTTTTTCGCCACACTCCATGACTCACACTCCAGACAAACTTGAAATAATTAACAGCCCTCATACAACTGGACAAGTATAAGGGCAATGTCATTAACCTAAAATGAATGTATTAGCTATAATGAAGATTTCCTTTTTCATCACAGTCCTCATAAGTTGAATCTGCATATGCCTTACCAGGGCCAGCCATTGTCATGTTTACATCTAATACTTCCAAAACTGGTTCAGTCCAAATCTTTTTCATTTTCTCACCTCCTTTCAATGAAATTTGCTGATGAAACGATATACGATAAGCGTCCTCATAAGGACTCTTATCGATGAGTCAAAAGCTTTCTCCGGTCTTGGATGAAAGTTTTTCAATTCTGAACGGATGTAGTCCATATTAAAATATCTAATCATTTCCTTATTATTTGTCATTTCTTTAAGCTCGTCCTTGACTGCCTTCCACTCAGGAACGATCCGGTGAAGCCAATCTGCCCCTTGAATTCCCCTTGTCAACTGATTGAGTCTGACATTGTCAGGCAAATAATTTTCGGTTGCCCTTCTGATCAGTGCCCGGTCGACTCCATGTTGAACATATTGATTGACTGGGACAGATAAACAGTAATCTATGACTCTCCTATCATTTGTAGGATCACGGTTCCAGATGCCATAGCGAAGTGAGAGTTTCGTGTTAGAATTGCCAGTTGTATTCCACGTATATTGATTTTGAAAGTGATCCTGACGATTCTCGACGTAATTAAGTTTCTTCATTTCATTTTCAATATTGTGTACCTTAGTGAAAACTCCTGTCTTTTTGGCAAACTCACTGTTGATAATGGAAGGAAATTCATAGGAATCAGTTGAACCGAACTTAGGAAAGGCTTTTTGTGATACAACCTTCAATATTCGCTTTTTATTTGGAAACCCAATGTTCTTACTGTATAAATTGATTTCCTTATACAAACGCAGCCACTTGAATCCTTTTAGGAGTGTAGAATAATAATCAAGCGCAGGTCCCCAGGATATTGATAGATTCCCCCTTGCTCCATTCAAGAGGATACCAATCCCCTTTTGGCTGGCCTCTTCTTGAATACCTTTAACCCAGAAGGAGTTTTCGAAAAACTTGTATGGCATTTCCATAATATCCAGCCAATCGTCTATTTCGGTGTAGGAGCTTTTTCCTTTGAATTCTAATGCTGTGTTATTCATATTTTTGCTATGAAGGACTGTGGATTGAATATATGGACGTTCATTCGCGACTCTATAAGAAGGAGTCCAATCAGAAAAATCCTGTCCTGGAATGTAACTGAAAGTAAGTAGCCTTTTATCAGCTTGCTTTAATGATTTTGCAGCAAAGCTTGCAACGGAACCTGAATCCAATCCACCGCTTAATTGCGCCCCTACATGATGAAAGGTCCTTAACCGGCTGTTCACTGCTTTTGAAAATATTTCTTGAAAGGCTTCTACATAATCCTCATTTTTTTTAAATCGAGTTTCTTGGATAGCTGAAGCTGAATAAGGAATCAGCTTCATTTTCCCTTCTTTGATTAAAAAAGAATGTGAAGGCGGGACCTGCATAATTTTTCCAAAAACAGTTGAGTGGCAATCATAAGTATCAAACATATGAGTCACGGCAATGAACTCCGCAAGCCACTCTTCATTCAAACGCTTTTCCACATACGACAGCTCCAGCAGCGGTTTGATGGTCGTACAAAAGGCGAATCGCTGGTGGTCCTTGTAATAGTACAGTGTCCTGCTTCCCGAAAAGTCCCTCGCCCCAAAGAGCTTTTGTTCTTTTTCATCCCAGATCATGAAGGCAAAATCGCCGATGAGATGTTTTGGCGTTTCCTCCCCCCATTTACGATAAGCAAGAAGGAGCAGTTCACTATCCGGCATCGATTTTTGCTCATCTCTAGGAATCTGAAGCATTTGGAACAGCTCTTCCCTGTTGTCGATGATGGCGTCTGCCGTTATGGCAAGGCGTCTCTCATAGTCGTAGTATGGGACGACCTCCCCTATGGATTCGGGTGTGATCCATTGGGCATGGCAGCCAAGGAACATATTTGGCTGATGGTTCCACACCCGAATGTCATTTGCCGGAAAGTGCTTAAGGGCACCCATCATTGCATTGATATCTTCAACAGAAACCGATTGATTATTAAATTGATAGATTCCAGCGATTGCACTCATGAGTGGCCCCCAATGTCTTATATAGTCACATTCTGTAATCTGTACAAATACGTTCTTATTATAGAACATAAAGATTAAAAAAATATGTATTTAAAAATATAACTCTAGAAAAAAGTTGGTTATATAAGGATTTACTTGATTAAATCTATACTGTTCTTTATAAAGAACATTTCTTATCTCCTAAATTATCATGTCCTTTATCCTATGTCAATCAATTTCATTTAAAATTTTTTGAATATTATTTCATCATTAATTGACAAACTGAAACAAAAAGGGAATGACTAATTTTGGGTGAATTTGTCATTCCTTTTGCTTTTTCATTTGGACCTTTAATTCATATGTTTGATGAGTTTATTACATTCCAATTTTAAGCTTGGGAAGTCAAAGGATGTTTGAAAATTGCTGGGAAGGAAATTTTATTTTTATGTTTAACAAATAGCACTTCACTTCCAACGAATGGTTTGTTTTGATAATGAATGTCCGCAGACTTCATCGGTGTGAAGTGCAACACGATTTTTTTTATTTCGCTCGTTGTTAATTTTTGAAGTGTATTATGAAGATGTTTTTCCTGTTTCAAAACGAGATCAAAGATATGTAGTTCTTCCTCTTCTTGTTTGGCGATAGCAAGAACCTCATCTTCTTCATGATAATAGATATTATCTGAAAATACGTATATACAATAAAACATGAATAGTTCTGTGGTCCGTGCTGCAGTGAATGTTTTGGAATTTGTTACACGCTTGGAAACAAAATCATAGATAAAGGTTAAATCGTTTTTGTTTTCTGGATCTAGTTTTCTTAATGGAAGCTGACATCCCGTTTCGCCTGAACAAGGTATGAAGAATTGTGTTTCCTGAATTGGTTCGAATCCAAATTTAGGATAAAAATCAAGTACGGAGCTGTTGGCAAATAGATATATGATATCAACTTCATGTTCATAATCTTCCATGACTTTGTTCATCAACCACTTCGACAATCCTTTATTTCGATGCTCGTGCGCTGTCATGACGGTGCCGATCTGGATTGCCGGAATTTCCTTTCCATCGATGATTAATGTAAGCAGGTTTGCAGAAACATTGGCGACAATCTCTCCATCCTTTTCCAACGAATATGGGATGTATTTTTCCGTCCAAAAACCGTTTTTATGCCAGTTTTCAAAATTGATGCCAAATGTACGCTGAGCAAGATGATTAAAGCTTGTCCTCAATTCTTCATTTTCTTGGTACCCTTTTACAAAAATGTAGTCCATTGAAATATCCCCTCTCTATTCATTAATGATTAGATAAGAAAATGTTGTTGTCAATCCATTTAATTGACAGAATGGAATTTTAGTATTATCATACGTTCAAACTCTTAAACATATAAACTTTGATAAAATGCAAGGAGGAAATTTTCATGGGAAAGACAGCTTTAATTACAGGTGCATCATCTGGAATTGGCGAGGAGTTTGCCTATCGATTGGCTCAGCAAAATGTAAATTTGGTTTTGGTTGCAAGGTCTGAAGAAAAGCTTAATCTTCTTGCAGACCAAGTAAAACAATATGGAATTGAGGCAACTGTTCTTCCCTATGACTTGAGCATAGAATATGCAGGAACAAAGGTTTTCGAAATGACAGAAGCGCTTGGAATCCAAGTGGATATGTTGATCAATAATGCTGGATTCGCCCTCAGTGGAATATTGACGGATATCGATCCGGAACAAGACCACCGGCAGGTAATGCTGAACGTCAATGCAGTCGTCGATCTTACACACGCCTATTTGCCTGGCATGATAGAAAGAGGAACAGGAGCAATCATCAATCTGGCTTCGACCGTTTCATTCCAGCCGGTCCCCCATATGGCTGTCTACGGTGCAACCAAAGCATTTGTTCTTTCATTTTCTGAAGCGATTTGGCAAGAATATCACGATAAAGGCATCGATGTGCTGGCACTTTGTCCAGGTGCTACAGATACGAACTTTTTTGAAACAGCGGGTGATGTTGCCTTTGGGAAGATTCGGACTCCCCATCAGGTTGTCGATACGGCATTAAAGGCGTTGAAAGGAAGAAAGAGCTTTGTTGTAGACGGAAAACGAAATTATTTGACCGCCCAGCTATCAAGAATCCTGCCGCGAAAAACCGTCGTCTCCATTGCTGGGAAATTGGCAAAGCCCGGCAGGAAAATGTGAAATCTTTGATAATGTATTTTTGCAATATGAGCCTGTGGTCCGATTGAAATGTATTAGGATTTGGGGGGAATGACATTGAAAGGGACAATACGAAATTGCTGCAAAACCAAAGAGGGTAAGCCTTTTAACGTAAGAACAGCATTGCCTTCTGACGCAGAGATGATTTTAGAATTCAACAGGGATATTTTTAAGGAAGCTCCATTTTTGCTGACGACGTCAACAGAATTTAAAACCACACAAAGTCAACAAGAGAAGTGGCTGCAGGATATTCTCTCTTCGGAAGCAAGTATGGCGATACTCGCAGAGAATAAGGATGGCATGATCGGATTTTTAGACTTTCAAAATGGTAAGAAACAAAGGAACAAACATGTTGGATCATTCGGTATGAGTGTGAAAAAGGAATTTCGGAACCATGGGATCGGCACTGCTTTATTAAATACCCTGTTTCAATGGGCAGAGCAGAACCCAATCATTGAGAAAATAAATCTTGAAGTCTTTTCTGATAACACTAGTGCAATTCAATTATATAAACGATTGGGCTTTGAGGAAGAAGGACTAAAACGAAAAGCAATCAAAATATCAGATAGCCACTATTCCGATTTGATCGTAATGGCAACATTCTGTTCTAAAGGGTAAGGTGGCATGAAAATATTTGTTGACTATTCCCTTTACCTTCCAATATGAGTCTTTATTCCTCATTTAGCATAAAAAGAACATATGTTCCAATTTATGGTGATTATGCTTGAATTTTGATGTATAATTGAAACATACAGCATGGACAGGGCATAAGGCGGCTCAACTCCCTTTAGAAAGGGGGTGGTCGCTTAATGATTTCGGCTTCAGACACACTTCAAATTATGATACTTTTCGCATCATTGGTCGTATCAATCATTGCGGTTGCGCAAAAAAAGAAGTAACCGTCACCCTGTAAGCTCTCCGACAAGCGTGGGGGATGGTTACTTCCTTTTCGTTTTGACTCTGATGAGCCGCTGCACTTCTTGCAGTTCTATGCTGTTGAGGGATCCCGAAGGCAATCGGGATTCCTTTTTATTATCATAAGTTATTTATATTATATACCTTGTGTCCCATTTTCGTAAAGGAAAGCAAAAGGGATGGATATCAAAATCGATTAAATTCGCTGTATAAAAGTATTATAAATTGAAAAAATAATCATGAATCTATAAAAAGGAGCTGTGAAAAAGTGACGAACAAAAACGACAATCGTGAAAGACAAAACAAATATCCGAACAATAAAAAGCAGGATACTGAGTTCTCAAAAGAAACAAATATCCGGAGTGAGATCACTCAACAAGACTTAAAGAAAAACAAATAATTATTTAATGCCCTTTTCTCAAACTTTGTTGCTTTAGTTATTAAAATAGGGATGTATATGCAATTTTTCACCTATAAAATAGCGCAATCAGCGAGAAAAGAGCCTGGAACCTATGTTTAACGCGCTAATCATCTATTTTCGTGTTAAAATCGGCATTAAGATTTTAACAACAATCCTTATGAAAACAGCCTTACTTAAAGACTGTAGACAAAATATTGTTTACAGTTTTTTTCTTTTAGCGCTGTAAAATAAAACTCAACTATGATTCCCGCCATTTCGTGGAATTGTTGCAAGCCCCCCTGCATTCGCCGTCAGTAGGGTCTTGCTGGTTCCATTTCTTCCCTGCAATCTCTTTCAATAACATAGCTTTTCCCTCGTATATCGTCATTTTTCGATTTTTAAAATTATTTTTTACAAAAAAAGGAGAAATTAGTGAGAATATTGAAATAATATGTGGAGGCTATTTTTGAAAGGATGGAGATTATGGATCGAGTCAGTTGCATTGCTTATCTACTTTTCCAGTCTGAACAAACGCGAATCAGAAAATTAGCCATTAATCTTGTCACGGGAGAAATTTCTTTAAATGCAGCAAAAAAGATAGCGGATTTTTATCCCCATATCGTTTCCGCAGAAAAGCAGCTCAAAAGGACGTACGTCAGTCAAGAAGAAGTTTGTGAGTTTGTAGAAACATACTTATTCACAGCTCAGGCATAAATGGAAAAGCAGTGGAAGTTTTCTTCCACTGCTTTTTTGATGAAGTCATCTCTTTATTCATAGGTAGTAAACATAGTTAATCGATTCATCTATTTCCTGCTTATGCTTTTCATCATGCTCTATTAACCCTTCAAAATAATTGCTTAATGTCATCTCCCTCTTGCCAATCCATACAACTTTATTGAATTTCTCTTCTGGAATGCTTTCGATTAAGGCTACAAGCTCTTTTCTAACCTTTACAAACTCATCAATAAGATCATCTTTATCGATTCCAGATCTCGCAAAGTGCATGGCCTCTTTATTCATAGCTTGAACGTCAACATGGAAGATCGGCAGCGGTTTATCCTTTATCAAGTAATCCAAACGATGTTTCATAATGAATTCATCCCATGTGATGAAGTGGGAAATGACATCTGCTATTCCCCATGATCCCTCTCTAAAAGACTGATACCAATTCTCTTCTGATATTGTTTTTAAACTACTACTCCATTGTGCAATAGCTGATTTCTTTTCAATTATTTGCTTCTTGTTCATGAGAAACCATCCTTTTCAGTAGAGGTTTAGCCCAAAACACCATATTGAGAAGCTTACTACTTTTATTTCACAAATAGAGATCAATAAACAATAATAGTAAAACTTCTACCAATATTTTTTCATGATGTCATGGGTCCAATCCGGTTGATGGATGTCTCCTTTAGGAAGGAATTCTTTCATTACTGGTTTAATATCGATGATCGGAGTGCCATCAATGGCATCGAGTCCTTTCACCTTCAAAGTTCTTTCTCTGTGTTCCAATAGTTGAACCGTTGTCAGCCCGAGTTTGTTCGGCCGATTCTTCCCCCTTTGAGCAAAGATGCCTACCTGAGGAAAATCTGCATTGTTTCGAGGATGCCTCGCTTTTGTTTCTATTTTATTGTCGGGAACTTGATTAAAATAAAAAATAATTTCCAGATGCGAAAAGTCTTCAATATTCCTTAATGAAGATTCATCATACTCCGGTGACAATTCAATTATGGACTCCACAGAGCCCCAGTCATCATCCTCTACTGCTCTCCGATCATTTTGCACATATGCGATTGGCTTAATGGTAATATCCATGAATCCTCCCAGAATTGAAAATTTTGAATTTTGACCTTCCAACTCAATGGTACTATATTCCATTTATTCGGGCAATGGATTTGCTATTTCTGCGGCTTGTGCTATTATTTTTTAGCTTACGGGCATCTGATTCTAATTTTGATTCCCTTCAACTCGATTTATCACTGTGAGGGCATCTAATTCCCATTGTCCCTTCAATATTCCAGCTTCCCTTCAAAAAAACCACACACAAAAGGGGCTGCCCCCTGGTGCCTGGCACCAAAGGTACACCCCCTTCTAAGTTTAGTGTTGTTTGTTGGGAATTAGGTAGGTCATCAGCTGTTCTTTAAAAACGATAAACGCAAAACCGTGATACTCTAATGGAATGTCCTCTAGTAAACAATTTTCCAATGATAAATCAGCCATATTCTCTCCCCCTTTATAATGAGCGCTTTTCTAGCCAATCGATGAGTGAAGGAGGAATATTTTTTTTGATGATGCTCGCATGGCCCCCTTCAACTTCTATAAAGACTTTGTCTGGGCTTGATACAAGTTCGAGCAGAGGATAGCTTAATTGAGTGGGAACTAACTCATCGTATTTTGCATTCAACATATAGATATTCGAATGGATATTGGATAACTGTATCGGGAAAGTTCGAAGGACGAGGTTGCCATTGATCAATGAATTTTTTTTGATAAATACATTCAATATGTCAATCAGAAATGCGCCGGTCAGGGGGATATGATCATTTGTCCATTGATTGAAGCGATACCAAAATTCTCTGTATTCTGGATCATATGCTTTGTTCAACAGTGCTAGATAAGGAGAAAAATAGACTGGTGCTGTGTATAGTCGCATTCCTGCTTTTACGAAATTGGCAGGGATGATTCCGACCATGTTGATCAGTTCCTCAAAATTGATTTCATCATTTTTCAATGCTTTTTGCCATTGACTATAATTATCGATTGCATCGAAATTGATCGGGGTCACCATCAAGATCAAGTTTTTAACGCGGTATGGCTTGAAGGCAGCGTAGATTGCAGCCAGCGTTCCTCCTAAACAAAATCCCATGAGTGAAAGTGTTCGGCTCTGGCTATGCTGAAGTACTTTATCAATAGCAGGGTCGATATAATCGAAAATATAGTCCTCCAGCCCCAAATCCTTGTCTTCTCCATCGGGCTCACCGAAATCGAGAAGATACACGTCATAGCCCTCTTCAACCAAGCCGATGACCATACTATATTCACGTGCAAGATCCAAAATCGATGGTTTGTTTATATGAGAATACAACAAAAAAATTGGTGTATGTTTGGATTTATCAAACGACCAGTAATGCCAAAGTATGCTTTTTCCTTTTCGCCAAATGGATTCCCTCGGGTGATTGGGATGCCATTCTTTTGTTTCAGCCAGTGTCTGTAGAAAGCCTTCCCATCGGTCTAATTCTGTCCACAATGGTCATCATGACCTTTCAAATCTTCCAACAGTTCTTTAAGCCTTTTCAAAAAGTGCCTGAAACAAATCCAAATAATCAATTTCAACCATTTCTTACAACAGCATTTCATATGGCGAATGATGATGTGTATCAAACAAATGACGTGATGAATAAAGCATTTGATCAACTTCAATATTTTACTTGAGATACAAACGTGTTTAGGGTGATTCAACTTACATTTAATCCATTTGTTGCATTTATGTTCCATCATGTATCCCAAATCTCTTAGCTTTTCATAAAAATCTGCACTTACCATGTGCCTTTCTCTCCTTTTCTTTAAATTTATACCAGCGCCCTGATTCCGCCATCAATGACAAGAACGTGTCCATTGATATAGTTGGATGCATTGGATGCAAGGAAAATAGCAGCACCCTTCAAGTCTTCTGCTTGCCCAAAGCGTTCTGATGGAATCATGTACTTCAATTGGTCGCCCTGTTCTTTGAACAATTCCTGCGTGATCTTGGTAGGGAAAAAACCAGGGGCTATTGCATTCACTTGAATATTATGCCTGGCCAATTTCACGGCTAAATCTTTGGTGAAGGTGATGACCGCTCCTTTGCTCGTGTTGTAAGGAACCGTATTCATTACAACAGTCGGAGTTCCTCCAAAACCTGAAACGGACGCAATATTGATAATCTTTCCGGATTTTTGCTTCATCATAATTTTTGCTGCTTCCTGGGAAAATAAAAACGTTCCCTTTACATTTACATCCATGACCTTGTCCCATTTTTCCTCGGGAATTTCCGTAAAAGGTCCTGTCCAGGATGTCCCGCTATTATTGATTAAGATATCGATACGATTAAATTTTTCTAAAGTTAGATCGATGACCTTTTGAATGTCTTCCTTTAATTGGATGTCACATGATACGGCAAGAGCTTCCGTACCACTGTTTTCGAGTAATGTTTTCACTTCTTCGCAAGCAGGCAAGTTTCTGGAACAAACCACCACTTTTGCACCCGCTTCTGCCAAGGCAATCGCCATTTCTTTCCCTAAACCTCTCCCACCGCCGGTAACGATGGCAACTTTATCTTTTAAATTGAATAATTCTTCTAAAATTTCTTTTCCCTCCATTCTTTGCTGCATACTATATAATAGACGTTTTAGTAGAATAAGTGCTGATGATGGTGTCCATTTTAGGAAAAATAATGAATGTGCTGAACGATAAAGCTATTTTATCGAGCAGTATCACTTAGCGATTAGTCTGTTTCTTCCCTTTGCAGCTACCTATTTTCCTCGGGAAAGGAGGATTCATTGATTATTAATTGTTCATTTGCTGTGAAGTAATATGAATGATCCTTATCCCATTTTCATTGTAAATTTCAAGGTCGAAGATTGATGCTTTCGTTTTAGTGCTTGAAGAATCAGCAAATATTTTGATCAAATACTCCATTGAATCGGTTTCTTCAATAATAACCTTGTTGGGATCAAGGATACCAATCTCGTATAGAGGGATGGTTACCTTGGCAAAAAATGTACCATCCAGCTTGATTTTTATGCCATTTAAGCTGATATTTTCAATAAATATACTTCCGTTTTTCATATCTTCCTTTCACCTTTATCCTATTGTCCTGATTAATAATACTCTTCTCAAAACAACATCAGCTGCATTTTCCACACCATCAGCAATCATCCATTCAATTTCTGCATTTGCTGCTGCAGTTTCGAGTGCTGCTTCATCCAAAACTGTCCGCAAATTATATTGTCCGATTACTGCTGAGTCCGCTTGCTCCAGAACTTGTCCACTTAATATGGTTTCAATCGGCGCAGCAGTTTCCATTGCATATGCCGGCAACAGCATGGTTTGCAGCACTTGATTTGAAATCCTGCTCACTCTCAATTCATTTAATTTCATTTTTTTACATCCTTTTCTTTTAATTTTGTACAATTCTATTAAAAAAGAGTTGCATACTATCATATGTTTATGATTTCAAATCTCTTGGATAAAAGAACTGGTTATATCGTGGATTTTTGAGAATTTATTATATGTTCTCAGGGAATCTAACAATATGGTTACTTTAAAGTGCCTGCTTCACATAGTTAGATGTAAAAGATATACTCAGGTGGTAATTTAACAGGAGGTTTTAAATATGAAAAACAAAGTTTATCCAAGGTCATTTTCACATGTAGGAATTTCTGTACCAGATATAGAAAAAGCAGTGAAATTTTATACGGAGGTATTGGGCTGGTACGTAATCATGGAGCCCTCAGAAGTTCAAGAAGACGACAGTGCCATTGGAATAATGTGCACGGATGTATTCGGCCCGGGCTGGGGGAGTTTTAAAATCGCACATTTATCGACCGTCGATAAAATCGGAATTGAAATATTTGAGTTCCCAAATAATGAAAAGCCGGAGAACAACTTTGAATTCTGGAAGACCGGTGTATTTCATATCGCTGTCCAAGATCCTGATATTGAAGGATTGGCAAAAAAAATCGTTGAATACGGCGGGAAGCAGCGAATGCCAATAAGAGAATATTATCCAGGAGAAAAGCCATTCAAGATGGTTTACTGCGAAGATCCGTTCGGTGTGTTGATCGAGATATACACACATAGCTATGAAATGACTTATTCGCAAGGGTCTTATTAATGAATATGCAGGTCAAACAGAAAACCACTGAGGTCCGGATATTTCCAGTCTCAGTGGTCATTTTCATCATTGAAAAGACAGCCACATCATTTTCTGTTGAATATTGGAATCAAATGCCTTCAAGCATCTCATCGAGTCGAGCGAGATTTTCACCCAGCCAGATCATTTCATGAGCGAACCGTGCTGGCGGCACTGTGTGCTTATCCATATCAGACGTAATCCACCAAATGCTCTCCATGTACCATAGCAGTTTCAAAGCACTGGTTAAGTATCCTTCCCCTACGATTCGTTCTTCCCGATATCCCTTCATAAAAGCATTTGCACAAGAAATGTTCAGCCCATCATCGGTCATTGCGCCTGAAATGACAGCCCTCCCGACATCCAATGGAAGATGGTCAAATTTCAAACGGTCAAAATCTAAAACAGCGGATACCTGATTATGTGAGAATAATAGGTTATCTACCCATAGATCACGATGAGCCCAGCCAGTATCCCCTATATTAAGCAAATCGAGATCGAGCTGTCCGGTTTGGATGATTTGCTGTTCTATGTAAGGTGTAAGCTCCGGCTTGCACTTTTGGATCACCTGCTTCCTCACATTTTCCCAATGGGCGATTCTTTCCTCCCTTGTTGGAGGAATGAATGCAGGCTGGATTTTTTGTATGGGAAAATGTTCATTTAGCAGCCTGTGCATTCGGCCCGTCGTTTTACCCAAATCAAACATCTCATGTTCGTTTAATGAACCCGGAACCCGTAAACTGCCATTACAAAATTCCATTGCCACGAATCGTTCCCCTTGTTGTGACTCCTGAAATATTCTTCCATTCATTGATTTAAATCGTGGGCATGTAAATCCTGCGTCCCGCAGCCGCATTTGTTGACTAAATGAAAATGACAGTTCTTTAAGATTGTATTTTAATAATCGGTTTTTGTTGTATTGCTTTAATAAAACTGTTTCATTATCTGTTTTTATCTTCCATTTTAGATTCAACCAGCCTCGATTTATTGGGGTGGCTTCTACTACATTCCATCCCCAGTTCACTTTGCAGGTTTTCAACAGGTCTGCCAGTATCATCTCATTGGATAATAATTGATTCATTAAGCCCACCTCCTATTGATGACTACTTTCATTATAATAATCAAAAGGAAAATATGTACAGGAATCGTGAATGAAAAAAGGGATATCAAAAGATCTTGAAGAAATAATTAGAGATACGCATATAGAATTGATTTATTTTTAGGAGGAATATAATTGAACCAGTATCACGTCAATACATTCAAGGAAGCTTATGGATTGATAAAAGAGCTTGGCATCCTACCACTGGCTAATTTGATACCTGACTATCCCTCGATGGAAAGCATTACTGATAAGTCTAGCTGGCATACGGGTTCGGAAGCAGATCCGTGGCTTTGGCGGGCAAGATTTCCTTCTGAAGGACTTGCAGCTTATGGGAAATTTATTAAAAAGAAAAACGTGCTGATTTCCAAAGAATTTCTCCCCTATGTCCATGCTGTTTTGGGAAGCAATCGTTCAATCAAGGCACGCTATGAAGCAGGGCTTCTTTCACGTGAAGCATCATTACTTTTTAATACAATTCGTGAAAATGAAGGAATTGATACACGTTTATTAAGGAAAACTGCAGGTATGTCCGATAAAGAGGATAAAAAGAAATTCGATCGAGGTTTAGTTGAATTGCAAAGTTCCTTGGATATCGTCATTTCTGGAACTAAAATGAAAATGAATGAAGAAGGAGAAAAGAATGGATGGAGCAGTACATCCTTTGAATCGATGTCTCATTGGGCACAAAATCAAGATATCCCATTGAAGAAAGTGGATAAAGAAAAAGCAAAAAAATTTTTGCTTAACCATTTTGAAGCACATTCTACGGAAAATGGAATGAAATTTTTAGATAAGATATTCGGTCTTTCGAAAATTGAAAGCAATAGCCTTTGAACGAAAAAGGAAATCACCCAATTTTATAGTGATTTCCTTTTTAAGTATCCATCTTCTCTATCTTATATCAATTGATTCACAATTTTATCCGCAGTATCAATACCGTTTTGGATACATGCTCCAATGCCCACTCCGTAATAGGATGCCCCAGCCAAATATAGATTTGGATACTTTGCTGTAAGCTGGTCTTCCAGCGTTTTTACAGCATGATTGTGTTGTAGGTGATAATTTGGCATGAGCTCTTTCCAGTTCGTGACCTCTACGACAGTCGGTTTTCCCGTGATTCCCAGACTTTTCTCTATATCCTTTAGTGCAACCTGCTCCAATGCATCTTTTGATAAGCTTTTAAGCTGTTCGAATGCTGGATTGGAACTTTTATAAAAAAGTCTAAAAAGCAATTGATGTTTTTTTGAAGTATGTGTCCACTTACGGCTCGTCCAGGTACATGCATCACACATTACGCTTTCATGACCATCCACAATGAACCCCGTTCCATCTGCTGGGAGCTTTTCATCAGGAATTTCAAAGCCAGCGTAAATACTGATCAAGGAGGAATTCTTAAACTGGTTGAACTCTCCTTCCAATTTATAATCGTTCAAAAGTGTGTTCGCTGCGTCATGTGGAGCAGCCAAAATGATATAATCCGCTTCAATGGCACGGTGGTTCGCAAAAGTCAGTTCATATTTTTCAGCTTTTTTAAGAATCTTGGTGGCAACTGCTCCTTTGAGGATTTCTACATCTTCCACCAGCACTTCTTCTAGTCGATCGATGAGGGTGGCCATCCCTCCTTCAAAAGAGATGAATTTTTTATTTCCGCCGCTTTGGAACTTGGCGCGATTTTTCGCAAGTCCTTTGATGATGCTTCCATATTCATTTTTATAATCAAGAAGGTAGGGCAAGGTGGATGCAAGGGTCAGTTTGTCCAAATCTCCCGAATAAACACCTGATAAAACTGGGGCAATTTGATTTTCCACGATTTCTTTCCCAAGAAACCTTCTTAAAAAAGAGCCGACAGAACTATTTTTATCGTAGTGCTCGTTCGTCGTGACAAAATCTCGGAGCGCCTGCATTTTACCTTTTCTAGATACAAGTGTAGAACTGAACAATGCTCTAGTACTCATCGGGATGCCGAATAATGAATCTTGTGGTATGGGATGCAATTCATTTTTCGTATATATGTAAGATATTCCGGTAGCGTTGTATACCATCTTGTTTTCCAAATCGAGATCTTTTATAAGCGGCATGACGCTTTCATGGCGTGCCACAATGGAGTCTGCCCCGGTCTCCATGATAAAATCGTCCTTTTTGACTGTTTGGATTTTCCCTCCCAATTTGTCATCTCTTTCGACTAATAAAAGGTTCAAATCCAATTCATATTTTCTTTTATACTTTTGCAAGGTGCGCATCGCAGTCAAACCAGTGATTCCCCCGCCAATAACAACAGCCGTTTTCATGGCCATTCACTCCCAACTTCATTTCCATGCATTTCTATTTTAGCAAATTCCAGATCAAATATGAGTGACTGGGTTATTTGTTCATAAAAGTGTCGATAGTATCAAATGAAAAGTGAGTACTTCTGAACGGCAAGCGCTATTGAAAAAGCCTTGGTTGTTGAAAAAGCTTTTCTTAATGAATTAAATTCCTGTGGCAATGGGAAACAGCTTTCCATCCAATGCAAATGAAACTTTTCCTGTTTCTTCAGATACGACCATGACGAGCGCATCGGTTATTTCACTGAGCCCCATGGCAGCCCTATGCCGAGTGCCTAGCTTTTCATTTTCGATTATTTTGTGGGAAAGCGGAAGTACGTTGGAAGCAGAGATGATATGGTCGCTTCTAATGAGAACAGCTCCATCATGAAGGGGGTTTCCGGGATAAAATATAGCTTCCAATAGAGGGGGTGTACATTGCGCATCAATTTGAGTCCCTTTTTGAATGAATGGGACTACATTCGTTTCTCGTTCAATTACAATCAATGCTCCGTGTCTTCGTTCAGATAAATGCTGAACACATACAGAAAGCTCGCTATAAATATTACTATAAGAAGATAGATAGCAATTCAAATAAAAGGAGGCTGCCATAGACTCCACCTCCATGAATTTTTCACGAATCGATTCCAATTTCCCCAGTAAGCAATAATTTTCATCTTCGAGCACTGCTTCGCTTAACTGAAGTTCCTGTTTAATTTCGACTAAAGATTCGCTAATTTTCTTCTTCATCGGTGAAAAATCGCAATTGGATTCTTGCATGGCATTGCCCACCTTCCAAAAATCAATTCCAGTATGTATTTAGTATGAATCATTGAGATTGTTTTTACTAAGATATTATGAAAAAGCCAAAACCGTGTCCAGCCACGTTTCCGCCATCAATCGATTCCCATCTTTCGTCATATGCACACCATCCGTTGTTAATTGGAGTTCTTCATTTTTTGAAATCCGCTTCAAAAACTTTTGATGGGTTGGAATGAGGATGGCATTGTACTCATTTGCAAGTTTATGGATCGATGAAGTATATCCCTTTAACATTTTATTGCCAGGAGAATGGATATTCTCCATGATCACGGTTGGTTCCATCAAAATCAATCCGGCACACGTTTTCTCTTGGGTCTCTCTTAATAACCCGCGATAGATGGCCTCAAATTTCTCCACACTAACCTGATCGATGTACGGGCTGTCCAATTGGCGCCACACATCGTTGATGCCAATGGATATGGAAACCCAGTCCGGCTTCATCGCAATTACGTCTTCCTTCCATCGTTCAGCCAAATCAGTCACGCGGTTTGCACTGACCCCTTTATTTAGCACTTCCAGCTCAAGAACTCCATATTCAGCGATCAAATAATTGCGGATCATCCTGACATAACCATTACCTATTCCATCACCATCTTGAAATCGGCCACTCTCTGTAATGCTGTCACCGATAAAAAGAAGTCGGTCATTTGGTTTGAAAATCATAACTCGTTTCCTCCAACAATTCTTTGTTTTTCAACAATGGTCGATTCATTGCCACCATTCTTAATAGTCCTTTTTCTATTTTGAAGCATAGAACGGATCTCGTCCAAGGCTGCTTCTGAATTCTCTACATGCAAAGTGATCCTTCTATTCTGCGGAAAATGCTTTTCCTTATGCCGATAGCGCGGATCATAATAGTATTGGAGCAATAGGGTGACTGCAGATTCAAATCGACCGAATTTGAGATCGTTCTCTATTTGGGTTGCTGCAGGTGTATGAATTCGTCGTTTAATTCGCTGGAATGCCTCGATAAATTTCTGTTGATGTTCCCAAGGCCTGTATTCGTCCAATATGTTTTGAACACGTGCTTCAATGGGGATATCAATAAATAACTGAATGCCTTCCTCCTTCTTTCTTATGATACTTTCGGGCAGCATCACCTTCCCGATCCTCTTGCTTTCAGCTTCCATGAGAAAGTATCGCGACGAGAGCTGTAACGCCTCCTGCAGAAACTGGGAATCAAAGAATTTTTGATTATTCGGTTCAAGCCCGATCTGCCCAAAAATGGATCCGCGGTGATTGGCCATTTTCTCTAAATCGATGACCGGGATTCCTTCAGCTTTTAACTCCCTAAGAATAGATGTTTTGCCGCTGCCTGTACTGCCATTCAAGACAATGGCTTCTGCCTTTAATTCCAGTCTTTCCAGTGATTTTACCACCCATTGGCGATAGGCACGGACACCCCCTTGCAGCCTGTAGACAGGTAAACCCATCAAATCCAGTACGGTTGCAGATGTTTTGCTCCTCATCCCGCCTCGCCAGCAAAAAACAACAAATCCCTTTTCCTCCCCACTTCCGAACGTATTAATGAAGGAAGGGAGTTTAGCTGAAACGACCTCCAATCCTTTTTTCTTGGCTGCATCTACACCAACTTTCTTATATAGTGTGCCTATTTCTGCCCTTTCTTCATCATTAAAAAGGGGGATATTCAAACTTCCTGGAATGGTATCGCGTTTGAATTCCGATGGGGAACGAACATCAACCGTGATTACTTTCCCCTTTTCTTGGAGTGCTAAAAGTTCTGGAACGGATACGTCCTTAAACAATGAAAAATTCCCCTTTCCTTATAAAACTGTTATCTGTCCAGGATGTTCTTCAGTAACCTCTCCGATCATTGAAGCATCCTCTATTCCTGCTGTCTTTATTTCTGCCAGCAATGCTTCTGCTTTCGACTCGTTTATCGAAATCAAAAGACCTCCAGAAGTGACGGCATCACATAATATCCATTGATCGATTTGGTCCATATTTTGTGGATATTTAACCCTATCAGATAAATATTTGAAGTTATTCTTGGTTCCCCCCGGTATGATCCCTTTTTCTGCAAGTTCCCTCACGCGCGGCAATATAGGCACTTTCTCCTTATAAATTTTGATTCCCGCCTTGCTTCCTTTCGCCATTTCAGAAGCATGCCCCAGAAGACCAAATCCAGTGACATCTGTACAGGCATGGACATCATATGACTCCATCGTCTCTGCCGTTTTTTTGTTTAGCGTTGCCATGACATTTGTCAATTGCTTGATTTCTTCATCAGATAGCAAGTCCTGTTTTAAAGAGCTTGTCAAAATACCTACGCCGATCGGTTTTGTAAGGATGAGCTTATCACCCGGTCTTGCACCTGCATTCGAGCGGACACGGTCTGGATGGACAGTTCCCGTAACAGCCAATCCAAATTTAGGTTCTTGGTCATCAATGGAATGTCCGCCGACAAGAGTAGCTCCCGCTTCCAGTAGTTTGTCGCCTGCACCGCGAAGAATTTCCGCCAAAATCGATTTATCCAGCTTGGCAATCGGGAATGCCACAATATTAAGGGCTGTCAAAGGTTTCCCGCCCATTGCATAGATATCGCTTAATGCATTTGCGGCAGCGACTTGACCAAATGAATAAGGATCATTAACAATCGGCGTGAAAAAATCCAATGTTTGTACGATTGCCAAATCCTCAGTCAATTTATAAACACCCGCATCATCACTTGTATCCAAACCCACCAAGAGATTCGGGTTAGGAGCAGCAGGAGGCAATGTTTGAATAACTTCAGCAAGGTCGGCCGGTCCGATTTTGCAGCCGCATCCCCCTTTTGTAGAAAGAGAAGTTAACTTCACGGAATTGGATTGAATCATTTGCTACCAACCTTTCTGAAAAAAATAGAATGATAGCTTCATTATAAAGTAGAAATGTATTTTTTCATAATTTTCCTTCAATTATTTTTAATAAAAAAGAAAGGACCACGTAATGACATCTTTACTTTAGTTTTACCCTCATGTGAAGGTATTATATCCGTTGCGACGAATAAAGATAATAAACATAATAGGAAGGGAGTGTGGATGTTTGAACACTGCAGACGTGTATTTGAAGAATGTTGAGCAAACATTTATGAGTATGAAAAAACAAGCCGAAAATACTTTTAGTCAATTATCTTTAGAAGAATTGCATTATACTCCCAATGATTCGTGTAATTCTATTGCCGTTTTGATTAAACATATCAGTGGAAATTTAGTGTCTCGGTTTACTGAGTTTTTAACCTCGGATGGTGAGAAAGATTTTCGTGATCGTGATGGAGAATTTGAGGGTGTATACTCCTCCATGGATGATTTTTATGCAAACTGGAATAAAGGCTGGCCAATATTGTTTGATGTGATATCGAAGTTAAACGACGCAGATTTACTGAAAACCATATACATTAGGTCCGAGCCTCATCTGGTGCTTGAAGCCCTTCAGCGCCAGGTGTCCCATTACGCTGGACACATTGGGCAAATTGTCTATATCGGCAAGTTGGTTAAAGGGAAACAATGGAAAACATTAAGTATTCCTAAAGGGAAATCAAAAGAATACAATAATGAAATGATTTCAAGGCAGCAGTCGAATTCATAGATTGAAATTTAGAAACACGATTATAGAAAAAAAGGCATTGAGTGTTTTAGAATGCCTTTTTGTAAATCCCATTATAGTGAAACAAAGTAATCAGCACTTTCCGCTGGCTCTCAATCGCTGAACCGTTTCAACGATCTTTTCAGGTTCATCCATATCCTTTTCAAACAATTTCAGTAGTCGGTCATTAATCTGAACTGGACCTAATGAACATTTAATTTAAGATTAATGCAGTTTGTAGTAGCCATTTGACACCGCTATGTTTATTTGAAATGCTTCTTTATTTTTGGCTCTTTTCGTAAAATTTGTTGCATTTCATCAAAGGTTTCGTAGGGTTGATTTCCGCTGCAGGATGCTCGATTTGGCACATGACAATGATCACTTTGGCAGCGACACATCTGACTTCTCTCTTCTCGCTACGCTGCGGGGTCCACCTAGCCCTCTGATCTCTCCGGAGCCTCGCACCTTCCCCGAGAAAGCAACTTTAATTTCCGAAAAGTTCATTCCCCTCTCAGTCAATAAGAATTTCCTTTCCAATAAATTTTGAAATATTCCATATTCATGTAACTAATGAACGTATTCAATCGTCATACAAAAAAATAGCGGGAGGAGTCTTCACTTTTGACAAAAAAATTACTTTCATGCATTTCATTTGTTCTATTGATGCAGCTTGCCGGCTGTGGAACAGGAATGGATGATATTAAAAATTCCAGTATAAATGTAGGAAATCCACCTTTAACACACAAAAACACCCCTGAAATTGTATGGAAACAATTATCCCCTAATGAAAAAAATAGAATCGTCGGGAAATGGACAAAAGCAAGGATCACTAAAATCACCCTTCAGATTAATATGATCACTTCGGGTTCTGATAAATCATATATCGGAAAAGAAGTTTACATGATCGACTTTCCTACATCCAATCAATCCAAGCCATCAAATATCATTGTATTTGCGGATATTGATACTCTTGAAATTATCGGGAATGGGTTGGTGGATTGAAAAAACGAACGGATCCCAATGGCGTTCGTACGTTCTCATATTTTTACTTCTAAGTTCATATAAGAAAAAATATTAAAAGATAACCTTGACTCTTTACTCAATTGATATAAATATCATGGTATGTTGATTTCCCCAGCAGGATGCTCGCTTTCCAGCGGCCTTTGAGCCTCCTCACTTCGCTGCTGGGACTCACATGTCCCGCTTAATCCCCTAGGAGTCTCGCACCTTCCGCTACAGTCAACACGTTGAGTAATGAAGTTAAAATCGAAACCCACAAGGTATAAAAAAACAATTTTCATGATTAACCGAATGTGCAAACTGTTAAACTCCTTGTATCAATTTGACGAACTTCCACTTCTTTTGATAGCTTTTGTCAGTTGGCAGGAAAATGGGATTGTCCCTATTGAATATATTCATATCTCGAACTTCTTTTCATTTTAGACACTAAAACATATAGGAAAGGAATTTGAACATGAATAAAAATCAGATGGTTAGAGCGTATTCAATCAAAGAAGTATCCAAAAAATTGAATATCCCGACGGGGACGATCAGGCAATGGGAAAAGGATTTGAGCGGGCTGCTGATGATTCCACGTACGAAGCAGGGAGCAAGATTTTATACAGAAAAGGAAATCATGGTCCTCGGGAAAATCAAGGAAATGCGTGAACAAAATATAAGTAAGGATATGATACGTTCGCTATTGTTAAAACATTTCCAGCATCGCTCGGAACACCCTTCCGAATCGCTCGAAACCTTGCCGGCCGAAAGAGAACAGCAGCCTATGGAGTCCCCTGAGCCCAAACCTAATAATATTAAAGAATTCTATAATGCAATGGACCAATATAAGCAAGACTTGATAAAAGAATTCAAACGCGAGATGATAGAGAATCGGAAAGTGCTTGTGGATGAAATCAAGAATGAGCTTTCATCAACCTCTTTGGAAACAGTGAAGAGCATTTCGAAATCTGTACACCGCTCTAATGATAAGCGGAAAGCCGATTTACAGCAGATCAACGATACAATTTCTCATATTTCGGAACATACTTCCGAAACGTTCGCAGCCCTATCGGATGTGGTGGCAAACAGTTCAAAATCAACTTACGAAAAGTTGTCAAAGAGAATGACGGAATTTACAAAAGGTTCAGCAAAGGACAACCAAACTACGATCAGCAAAGTGTCCAAGTCTTTGAAAGAGACAAAAAATGATATTAAAAAAGTTTCACAGGCATTCGATGCTCATCAAGTTCACCTTTTAGGTTCGATGAATGAGCTGAAGCAATCGATTTCAGAAATTCAAAAAAGAGAAGATGCATTCCAGGATATGCTTGTCAGCTACCGGCAAGCTGCTGCAGCAAAAAGCAAGAAGAGATGGTGGAAAGTATTTTCATAATTTTGTTGAATGAGCCCTCTCCTTTATGAAAGGGCTCTGAATGTAGGGGCCAATTGGATGATGTTCGAATTGGCCCCCTACAGTTTGTCCATAAAATTCTAGGCAATTGCAGGCAGACCCCTTCCCTATCTATCGTTCGCAACATCCAGACATATTTGAGCCAAAATAATTTAATCTTCTATGTGTTGATATCCCTGATCAGTTATCGATTACGAATTACCCTTCGAACTATTCGGAACACATTTTTTAGAGTTCCGAACAGTTCGGAATGGGGGTTCGAATGAGATGAAAAGGAGGGCTTCTGTCGAAGTACGTCTATTTCCTAAGGAAGAATGTCCGGCTAAGTATTACTCCTATCATGTACATTTATTTTCTTTTATTGAATTTCATCAATCCTTCCTCTGTCTCAAAGCTTTTCGTATGCGGCATTCCCAACTGACATTCGATTCGAAGTGCTTCTTCCAAAGACAGGCCCCATCCCCTAAGGGCTGATTGTTTGTCCGATCTCAGCGATCCTTGTGGATAGGAAGCGATTTGTTGCGCCAATTCAATGGCACGTCCAAGTAAATTGTCCGATTCAACGACCTCTGTCACCAACCCCCAATCAAGTGCGGTAGCAGCATCTATTTTTCTTCCAGTCAAAATTAAATCCATTCCTCTCCCCCAACCTACTATTCGTGGAATTCTTTGTGTTCCACCGTCTACAAGAGGAACATTCCATCTTCTTTCCAAGCATCCAAATTCCGCTTCTTTGGAGGCAATCCGAATATCACACCATGCCGCCATTTCGAGTCCCCCGGCAAAACAATATCCATCTATCGCTGCAATGGTCGGCTTGAATATATCTGTCATTCTCGTAAAACCTAAATAGCCTTTTCCATTATAGGCAAAATCGGCATCATACTGTTCCCGAGGCCTAAGTGATTCTATCGCCTTCAAGTCTGCTCCTGAACTGAACGATGATCCTTCCCCGGTTAAGATCGCTACATTCGATTCAGGGTCGTCCCGAAATCCAACCCATGCCTGCTGTAAGAGCAAGGCCGTCTCCCCATCAATACAATTGTGCTTTTGTGGACGATTGATCCTTATTATGGTGATTCCATCTTGCTTTTCAACAATAACCTTTTCCATGCACATTTCTCCTCTTTAAACATTTTTTTGCGCGCTTTGCTGTTCAAATAGCTTGGACCATTGCATTTACAAGTTGCCGAAGCTCAATCAGATTCGTCCTTAATCTGACGAGTTGCTATAGACAAAATATTACTTTCGCACTTTTTTTACATACAATTATAAATTCAGTATTTTCAGACTTTTTACAAAGAATTATTACCTACGCCTGATTTTAGGCTAATTTATATGTAATACTAACGTCAACAAGTGTACATAAAAAATATTTTTTTTATAAAATTAGCAATTCGTAAAAACTATGTGCTATACTTAGTTAAACCTTTAAAGCTTTATACCATTCTTTACTGTAACGTGAACGACATTCCCCGCTCTAATATGGAGCGGGGTTTTTTATGATCTTGGTCATGCTAAACAACAGTATGCTAGATTTTTCTTCCCACCAACTCCACCAGAGTTTAAATAAAAAAACAGATCCTGCATATGCAGAATCTGTTTTCAAAAAAGCTTACAATTATGCTTTTTGAACGTTAGCAGCTTGAGGTCCGCGTTGGCCTTGCTCTACGTCGAAAGTTACAGATTGACCTTCGTCAAGAGATTTGAAGCCTTCGCTTTGAATTGCTGAGAAATGAACGAATACGTCGTCTCCGTTTTCGCGTTCGATGAATCCGAAACCTTTTTCTGCATTAAACCATTTTACTTTACCTTGTTCCATTGTTGTTGCCTCCTCGTGTGAAATCACACATTAAGTTACTACCTTTGCTCATAGTATTCATCGAGACGAAAAGCGAAAACTTTTGAATCCATTCGTACCGAACAAAAATAATTCTTACTAACCATAACATGTAATGAGAAGAATAGCAATGCAAGAAAAAATAAAGTAAAATCATTTTGATTTATTTAAAATTTCCGTTCACCATCTCTTTTGATTTCTGAGCTACACATAAAATTGCTAAAAATCAATCATAAGCATAAAAGCAGCATAAAAAAGAGGCCATCCTGACAATTGATTAAGAAATGTTTGTACAATTATTCTTAATTAAATTTGTTATTTTATCGATCCATTTGTCTCGATTATTAACAACAAATCGAAAGGATTCCCCTTCTTTTGTGAAGACTTCAAGTCCATTCTTGGCGAATGGCACCCCAAAAACTTTGTTTGTATATTTATCAAGACGATCAATCTCATTAACACTTATAGCTACTTCTTCCCGTTGAAAATTGACGGCATGGGGTTTATGTATAAGTTCATTTTTTGTTAAGTAAAGCTTGCCGCCTACACTCTCTTTTCCCTTCCAAACATTAGCCACCCCATCATATACAATATCACTTTTGTTCATCCTGTTTCCCCCTTCATGTTTAGTCCACATTCATATTCCCAAAAGCTTTGACCTTTACACCCTTTTTAAAAGGGTGTTGCTATTCATCTGTATGGTTGATTTCTGAATGCAGGAGATGCTCGCTTTTCGAGTGGCCTTACACGAAGTGAGATCGTTCGATGTTGGCACAGGACAAGGAAAGTATTGGAGCGACACATAACACGAAGAAAAGTGACTAGCAATTTTGAGGACGTGCCGAACTTAATCGAACATTCCCCCGAAATCTCCTCGCCCCCCTGCCCACCTACTACCTCCGGAGTGTCGTACCCACTGTTCAAATCAACCCTTTGGTGAATTTTTATCAAAAAATTATTTTAAAAACAATCTTCGAGAAAACAGCCAATTTTTTATATAAAAATTGGCAAACTCCGAATAGAGCCTAAATAAAAAACTTTATCATATTATAGAGATTCGTCAGGATGATCCCTAATAACGTAATTGTGAAGATCTTTTGTATGTGAGTATGTCTCAATTTATGTGCCAATGAACTTCCGATGAAGCCTCCCAGGATGCCTCCTAATATCATGAATTTCAGCATAGACAAGTCATAACGTCCGAAACCGGTCGTCAATTCAATCGTCAGAAGTGTTGACAACTGGGAAAAGAATATAATGAAGATGGAATTTATGGAAGCTTCCTTCATCTCCAATGAAAAAAGCCATGTCAATATCGCTACATTTAATGGACCCCCGCCAATGCCCAAAAATGAGGCAAGCATCCCCAAGATGAGGCCGACAAGAAAAATCGCAGAATGATTTTTTATTTCATACGTTTTAAACTTATGTTTATATTGAACAAAAATGTAAATGACAAGCATTAATACAGCTAAAATGCCAGCCTGGATGACAGTGATGAGATTGTCGTCTTCGGCGATAACTTCAATATGATTGAATAGAAACTTCCCGATGACCCCACCGATCACCGATCCGATTGAGATGATTAGACTTAGTTTCCCTTTAACCTTGACACCGGATGATTGCGCTTTCAATAATGAAACTACCGACATCGTAAAAACGGTCGCCGCTGATAGTACGGTAATCGTCGACACATGGTACTGGCCCAGTGCATCGAGCACCGGCTTGATGATCACTCCCCCACCCAAACCGGCTAAAGCGCCGACGATGGAAGCCCCTAATCCGACGATGAAATAAATGATATACATAGTTCCTCCTGATGACTGCTCATAATAAAAACGTTAACAAACACTTTTATCCTATTTCATTTTTCTGGCTGAGGCAAGCGTTCCTGCACAAGTTAACGAAAAATTAATCTTTTTCTCAAGGATTATTGTTATTCACATTTTTTCTTAAAAAATATCATCCTATGATGTTGATTGAGGTGGAAGGTGCGAGACTTCGGAGGACACAGCGGGCCAGTTGGAAAAGCTGCAGGGCTTTGCCTATAGGCGACAAGCATGAAAACAATAGAATGTCGCTGTTCAAACTTTTAACCTGCTTTAACTTAGATTTGCGTTATATAAAGTCGAATAATTTGGAATATTGATACTTTTATCCTAGGATTATTTTCAAAAACATGTCATACGAACCTATGTTTGTTTTCCAATAAGTGCTATGATATGAATAGACACCAAAGAGCCGGCTTCATGACAAAAAAAGGAGGGAGTTACATGACGGAGTATGTAAAGCTTGTTCCTAACCAATTGATTGAGCAGCTGGATGAGGTGAAAGAGATTCCCAAAGGTGTGGAATTGATTCAAGCACCAAAAGTATGGGATCGAACAAAAGGAGAAGGTGTCCGTGTAGCCGTACTTGATACTGGCTGTGATACGAGTCATCCTGATCTCAAGGATCGCATCATTGGAGGCAAGAACTTTACCAAAGACGACAATGGAGATCCAAATAGTTTCCTTGATTATAATGGGCATGGCACGCATGTTTGTGGAACAATTGCCGCGAGCATGAATAATCTCGGGGTTGTGGGTGTAGCTCCTGAAGCGGACATATTGATGCTCAAAGTACTTGGCAAGGATGGTTCCGGTCAATATGATTGGATCATCAGTGCGATTGAATATGCAATCGAACAAAAGGTCGATTTGATTTCAATGTCGTTAGGTGGACCAAGTGATGTGAAGGAACTGCACGACGTCATCAAAAAAGCAGTCGTGGAAAACGGCATCCCAGTGGTTTGTGCGGCGGGCAATGATGGAGACGGGCGCGATGACACCGATGAATTTGATTATCCTGGCTCCTATAATGAAGTCATCAGTGTTGGTGCGGTTGACTTGGAACGGAATTCTTCCCGTTTTTCCAATTCCAATAATGAAGTCGACCTTGTTGCACCAGGTGAAAAAATCACCTCCACATTCCCGGGTGGGAAGTATGCAACATTCAGCGGCACATCAATGGCAACCCCTCACGTGGCAGGCGCACTTGCACTTATCAGAAACTTGAGCAAGGCGGAATTTGAACGTGATTTAACCGAAACCGAACTATATGCACAGCTGATCAAACGAACCGTCCCACTAGGCAATTCCCCTAAGGAAGAAGGAAACGGCCTCGTATATTTGACAGTGGCGGATGAATTGAAAAAATTATTTGATGCACAAAAACTGGAACATATTTTCCAAGTTTAATAGAAAAAAACAGATTTTTTCCTCAATCTTGATTAGTAAGAGCTCGGGCCAAGGCTGCCCAAGCTCTTTTTTATATTCCGCGAATGACGATTTTGTCGAAAATAAGTAAAACAACCAGTCCGACTGGATACCCCTAAGAATAGTATTTAGTACAAGTTATGAAAGGAGTTTTTTAATAATGGAAGAAGAAAAAAATATTTCTCAAGAACAAGACTGCGGCTGCGGAGTGGGTGACCAAGCAGGTGTAGCTCAAGAACAAGGGTGCACAAACATCGTCAGCCAACAAGTTTGCGTAGAGGCAGTTGTTACGATAACACCGAATGTCACTCCAGGTGACCCGATGGTTGCGTGTGTAGGGTTACCAACTGTAGGGACTACTTGTGCCGACCTTGGATTCACACCAAGTACAACGATTCCTGGTTCTTGTACAACCACTTTCGCCCAAGTTCTTTGCGTGAATATGCCGCTTACCTTTAATGCTGATGTACAAGCTACTCCAGGTCAGGTTGGCTGTGGTCCGGCTTTCAATACACCGAACTGTCCAGTCTAATTAAAATCGATATTTCAACCTTAACCTAATGTATTTCTTTAAGAAAGGAGTTGATTACATGGCCCCTAGTGAAAATGACACTGCCTTGCAGCAGGACCAAGGATGTACAAATACAGTCAGCCAACAGGTGTGTGTGGAAGCAGTGGTCACCATCACTCCTTCAGTGACACCTGGACTCCCAACTGTCAGCTGTGTCGGTCTTCCAATCGTTGGATCATCTTGCGCGGATCAAGGTTTTACACCTAGCACCACCATACCACCTTCATGTACGACGACATTCGCGCAAGTGCTTTGTGTGAATGTACCACTTACCTTCAATGCGGATGTACAAGCAACTGCTGGCCAGGTCGGCTGCGGTCCGGCATTCAATGCGCCGAATTGTCCATCTGCCTGCACGCACACAATCGGGTTTTATCAAACCCATCCAGAGGTTGTAAATGCACTGATAACTGCTGCAGGCGGCTCGATTATCCTCGGCATTGACAGTATGGGATTAAGCTTGACTGCTACCACTCTCAATGCAGAAGCCATTTTGTCGGTCATGGCCCCTATACCGCCTACACCTGCAAATCCACCGTTCAGAGGACAATATCGTGCCTTATATGCACAACTGCTGGCAGCAAACCTGAATATTTTAAGAGGAGCGACATGTTCATTTGCCACTGAGACCATTTCGGAAGCAAATACCTTTCTGGCGAACTCACCACCAGCAGGCATGGCGGGAGCACCAGATCTTACAGTGGCACTCACGGCATTCAATGAAGGGTCAGCTGCGGGATGTCCGGCCCAATGCCTTTCTCAGGAACCTGGCTGTAATTGCAATTAATAACCTCAAAAAAACAGACAGCACTACTGCCGTCTGTTTTTCCACTCGACTAATGGCCGCAACCACAGTCATGATCATCCGGGTGCCTCGGGCAAGGTCCGGTATCTCCATCCTTGCAAGCCACTTTTTTTGGTTTGACAATGGCTTCGGCAGCGAATTCCAATGGGATCTCGATGCACAGCTTTTGACTGACCATGAAACTGCATGACTCATCATCATGGTGGTGCTTCGGGAAACAATCTGGCTGAATTTTAACCTTTTTCCGATACATTGGATCGTAACGTCCATCCGGGTGATCGAGTCCTTTATGAGGACACACTTCCGTCTTTCCACAAATGACCTTTGGTTCGTCCCCGAGTCTTACATGAGGCTTGATCGTTACTATTGCTTCCACACAAACATTTTGATGGACTACAGAGAAACATTTCGTTGTTTTTCTGCTATCCTCATCGACAAGTTCCATACCCATTGATTCTTTTTCTATTTCATCCGGCATAACCAGAACAGTCCTTTCTAATACTTAAAATGATGATCCTTACTTATAATTATTAAATGTATTCAATTAGGACAATGAGTTAGGCAGGAATGGAAATTTCAAAAAATGGGTGAAAAACAATGGCAAGACCCCTTCCAAAAAGGGTCTTGCCATTGTTTTTTCGTTATCCATTTTTCAGGACGATATTTTCAATCATCATTTGCTTCCCTTCAAAGTCAGCATTTTCACAATCCAAAATCACTTCAACTGTAAATGCCTCTGCGTCGATGAAATGAATGGCCTGATGATCAAGCCAAATCGAAAACATCTTCTCTTTATCCTGGTATGTATCAAAAAGAATTTTTAACATTTCTTTATCATTTGACGTCAATTTCCCATAAATCTTGATTTCTTTAACTCCTTGAATCTGGTTGTCACGACTGTTGGGATACATAAATTCCTGTATGTCCTGTTTACTTTGTTCATCATCTAACTGCTGCAGGAAAAATTGAAATGGCATACCCTCGAGTTTTTGGAGATAAGCATTTTTCCATGGCATCCTCTTGGTTAACTGCTTGAAGAACCATTTATATTCCAGCGTTTCAGGCTTCGTTATGAGAAGCCCCTCGTTTTTCAAGCGCTCATAGGTCTCTTCGATATCATCAACTTCAAGGGCAAATCCGATCAGACCACGATGCCCGTTATTATATTGTTCAGTCCAATCATCTATCCATCCTCCGCCGTCCTTCGTTTTCAATCTGACAAGCTCCAAATATTCATTTCCCACCCAAATATTCGATACCTTAAACCCTTTTGTCCCTTTCCCCCACTTCGGGACATATGGGAGTCCGAGAGAATGAATCTTTTTGATGAATCCTTCATCTTCTTGGATTGGTTTGTCCACATTCACGACTAAATGATCAATTTTCAAACTCCCCCACACCTCATCCTCAATCTCTTCTTCCTAAAAAGATTAGACATAAAGTTTCATTTTCCTGCAAAACCTACATAATTTGCGTATCAAAAGTATTTTGGTCCCTTGAGGCCCGACGGACTTTCTCCAACCAAGCAAAAGTATCATCATTATATTCATCCTCCCCGACAACTTCATGCAAAGCAACGTGCTCCCCTTTTTCGACAGTCCGGAGCTTTGTGAATGGATGTCTTTGCTTGGCATGGATTTGAGAAATGAGTTGATAAGAAGCATCTGCATCCTCTGTGCCATGCCAGAATAGGATGGGTGTCTCACATGATTTAGTAAAGACAGTTTCCATTGGATGCTCTTGCCAAGATATGCTTAAGTGTCGTTTCCACATAACAGGCAGGAGGACTCTGGAAAGGATACGTGGATACCCCATCCAATGATGGAATTTGTCAATAAAGACATTCATTACGGGTATAAAGGAAGAATCAAGGACAAGGGCGTCGATTTCTTGGTGTTCAGCATCGACACATGTAAATAATGCCGTACCACCCCCATAGGAATAGCCCATGACACTGATGAATTGATGATCCTTTTCACGTGCAAAGCGGACAACAGATGTTAAATCATCCCGCTCCATGATCCCGCACGATGCGATATGTGAACGGTCCCGACTGCCAAGGGGATATTCAAAGGTCAAGATTGAGTACCCTTTTTGGAGGAAATATCCGAATTGTTTATAGCTTGGAGCACCCAACTGCTCCTTCGACAAAGAAAAACCATGGGAATAGATGATGATCGGATTTCCTTCCACCGAAACATCTGACTGAAGATACCATCCAGAAATAGGACTTCCATTTGAACTTTTAATGATAATATTTTCATAGTCCAATCCCGCTTCAGTCAATGGATCACTCTCTGCAGAGGCCATTTCCGAATTAATCACGCCTTGCATTGTATAATCATATAACCATAAGATTCCGATTCCATATAAAATAAGAAAGGCAATGCTTGCAATCGCATACCACCCCCACCATCCACCAAATAAAAGGCAGCCTGTCCAACCTAACGCTGGCACAATCCAGATAGACCTGAAAATCCATTTCATCATGAAAACCTCTATTCTATTATGGGATTTAATAATAGACTACCATAATAGAAAAACATTATTAACATATTTTTAATAAATTGGATATTCATGGTTTTTATTTTAGATTTTTTACCTTTAATGTTTCTAATTTCAGATAGGGAGAAGCAATGGAAAATAGTATGATGAAAACGCCTATCCATTGAAAAAAAGAAACCTTTTCATGGAGGACTACCATAGAAAGCAAGACTGCTACAGGCAATTCTGCTGCGCCTAATATACTGCCTAGGACTGAACCAATCCTGGGCATTCCATATGCAAATAAAACCGGTGGTATAACGACACCGAAGATCCCCAGTAGAACCCCTTTTGTTCCAAGGTTGATAAATTGTGCAGTATTAGGATGCATAAGACTTGGGCTGAAAATGATGATGACAATCAGGAAACTACCCGTTACCATATGGTAACTTCTCTGAATTGATGGCAAATATGAAAAGATGTGCGCATTTGTATGTATAAATAGGGTAAACGAAATCGCAGCAGCCAAACCAAGCATCAGTCCTGCACCATCAATGATTCCACCTTCAAGACTATTGCCAGTTGTGCCACTGGCAAGAAAGGTGCCTATCAATAACATTGCAAGAGTAAAAATGGTCTTCAAATTTGGCAGCCTCTTTTGTAAAAGACTATTTAACAATATTCCCATCCATGTAAACTGGAAAAGCAAAATTATTCCTAGTGAGGCACTCACCGTTTGCAGTGAAAGGTAATAAAAAATACCAACCAATCCTGTTGGAACACCTGCAAGCATTAATTGCAGCCTTTCTTTCCATTTTAATTTTTCTAAATCTCTATTCATAATCATTAAAAATTGAAGTATTAGCCATCCTGAAAAAAATTGGCCAATCGTTACAATTTCAGGAGGTATTCCTTCTTTATAAGATATTTTTACAATGGTGGACAATATCCCGTATGAACATGAACCAACCAAAACTGCTATTCCAAACTTGATTTTCAATGTCTTCTTCTCCTTTTACCCATTTGATTGCCTAATCGTTAATTTTATCAGGATGTACTTGGTTGATTCAAAATATATTTCAACATTAGAATATTCTTCCAATCCCCCTCATTTTATAGGATAATCAGAACAATAGCATCTTAAGGGGGAATGACATTTGGTAAATTGTTTTATTTGTGATAAGCACGGCGGGAAAATTGAAACTTCAGGCGTCAAGATTTATGAAGATGAGTATGTATATGTAGGACACATCGATCGCAGCGGCAAACCGAACTACCAGGGACATATCATGATCGATCTGAAGAGGCATGTCCCCACGTTGGGGGATATGAATGTAGAAGAAGCCAAAGCATTTGGTGTAATGATGTCGCGAGTGAGTAAAGCCTTGATGGAATCCGAAAAGGCAGAGCATATATATTCACTCGTATCAGGCAATTCTGTTCCTCACTTGCACATGCACATCGTCGCAAGGTACCCTGGAACACCTGAAAAGTACTGGGGGCCAATGGACGTTTACGAATGGGAGGGTGCACCCATGGTAGACAACCTTGAAATCACAGCGTTATGTAATCGGATTAAATCGTATTTAAATGAAGATGGCCATGAATAGAATCCATAAAGAGCTGGATTGGGTGGGAAGCCGGGAACCCTTTGTTGATCAACCGGATATACAAGTCCTTGATCAAATTGCGGTGGGGCGTTATGGAGGAAACTCTTCCTCAGGACAATATAAAAATGAGGACGGCTGCCTCGTATGGCAGGATGGCAACCATGACTGGGAGCTCGCTGTCATTCTTGATGCACATATGACAGCAGAAAGCGCTGAAATTGTGATTGAGCAAATTAAAAAGTGGGAGCCGAAATTTCAGCACATCCTGACTTCTTCTCCTTCCCATACCTTATTCAAATACTTGGAAGTAAGCGTGCTGAATATGTTTCAAGATCAAGAATTCCTTTCAAAATGCAGATCTGTCCAAGGGGAAACGGCATGTTTAATTGTTGTGAGAAAAGATAAATATTTATGGTGGTTCTCTATTGGAGACTGTGTTCTCTATATGCATCATCCCGATCTGACTGTACTTGGGCAGTATCAGGTGAACCAGCGCCAGTTCTTTGAATGGGTTGGACAGGTCAATACGTTTGAACTGGATGTACCATGCTACAGCTGCGGTACAAAAGAATTGCGAAAGGGCAGCAATCATATTTTTATGACGACGGATGGATTGATCGAATGTCCCCGTGATCCATATTCCCATCCTTCCCTCATCTTCAGAGAATTTAATGGGGAATCCATCGAAAAGGCATTATCATCTATTTTTTCGAACCTTCAAGATATGGGTGTGCGGGACAGTACGACCATTGTTACTTGGAAGGTTGAAATTGAAAAAGAAGCCAGTATCCCAAGTGATGTATAATCGCCAAATCAAAAAGCTGCCGGGACGAACCGGCAGCTTTTGAATGTTTTATTCCACCCCTGGAAACCAGCCAGGAGTGTTGATAATTGCCTTCCAAAGAGGATCGGGAACGACCAAACGTTCTTGAGCGTTCAGGTCAAGCTTTGTTTCAATTTCATCTTCACGGCCCTGTTCCACTTTTTCTACCCAATCGGGATCGATGATCAATTCACGGCCAAGCGCAATTAAAGGAACGCCGCTTTCAATTGCCGTCATCGCATCGTTTGCAGAATAAATCGAGCCGACACCAATGACAGGAACATTTGCCCCCACGCGTTCCTGAATCAATTCAACCCTAGCTTTGTCCCCATTCGCCCCTCTTCTGGCTTTGGACCAGAAATTCATGACAGAGACATGAAGATAATCTAAATTTTTCTTTGCCAGTTCATCAATGAGAGCAAATGTTTCTGTCATCGTGATGCCGGATGTCTCGGGTTCTTCCGGCGAAAAGCGATATCCGACCAAAAATGATCCTTTCGCATGATCGACGACTGTTTTTTTAATCGCGTCGACGATCGCTAATGGAAATGCCATTCTTTTTTGAAGGCTTCCTCCCCATTTATCATCACGTTGGTTCGTATTCGGCGAGTAGAACTGCTGAATGAGGTAGCCGTTGGCACCGTGGATTTCCACTCCGTCAAAGCCAGCTTCGATGGCTCTTCTTGTCGCTTCCGCAAAATCATGAACGATTTTTTCTGTCTCTTCCGTCGTCAATGCCCTAGGTTCTTTGCGACTGCCATTCTGAGTGGATTTTATAGTCCCGGCGCTGACAACATCCCCATCCGGCACTAAGTCTGGTGGGCATTCACGGCCCCCATGGAAGATTTGCAAGACTGCTTTTGCACCTTTCCCTTTTATTGTTTCAGCAAGCCGCTTTAAACTTGGAACCATTTCATCACTGTCCGCACCGAATTCGCCGGGAAATCCTTTTCCACTCCGGCTTACATAGGCACATGCAGTAATAACCATACCTGGGCCGTTTGATCTGCGTGCATAGTACCTTAATTCAGCATCAGATACTGTCCCATCAGAATTGGATAAAAAGTTTGTCATCGGCGCCATGACAATGCGATTCTTTTGATTTATACCGGATGGCTGAAATTGAAAGTCTTCAAATAATGGCTTGTAAATTGAATTCATTTCTTACTCCCTTCTAAGCGAATCATCGCTTTTTAAATTGGCTCTATCCGGAAAGTTTGTTTTTACTTATCAATAGTTGTGCAAGGTTGATATCCTCGAATAGGATGCCCGCGTTCCAAGTGTCGTGCGGTCAGCCCTGCGGAGGCTCGCGCAACTCCAGAATTCATTCTTTTCTTTCGAAAAATAATAAAAAGAATAAACCTTTAGAAAAACACCTTAAATTAAACATTTATTATTATTTCAACTTACTATTTATTCATTCTAATACGTTTCGTAAGTAAATTACTAAAAATATGCTCAAACTAGATATGACCCAAATCACATCCAGCCCTGCACTTTAGTGACAGGCACCATTAATTTAAACAACTAAAAAACCAGCTCCGCATGGAACTGGTTTTCAGCAAATAATTTAAGGTAGCCGCTTTTGCCGTAATTAATATAAGAAAGTTTTAAACCACCACTCCTCAAAGTGGGTGTTCGCAGAAGCTCTCCTGCATGTCCTCCTTGTCGTATAGACAGAGGCTTGTCATTCCTGCTTCAATTAAAACTCCCTATTACAGCTTAAAGGTTAAAACTTTATTATCGTTACGAACAACGCAGCTAGTAATAAGTATAATACTCCACATTCCGATAAATATCAAATAAATTTTTTTTGCATTTTATGACAAATCCTCAATAAATATTTGTGGAAAACTAATGGTCACTTTTGTCCCCTTGTTGACCTCACTGCTGATCGCAACCTTGCCTTTCATCGCATGGATAAGCTGAAAGGAGATGGTCATCCCGACGCCAGTGCCCTTCTCCTTCGTCGTATAAAAAGGGCGCCCAATATTCTTTAATTGTGCTTTTGACATCCCTTTTCCTGTATCAGTTATTTCGATATAGATCCGGAAATCATGCGCGAACGTTTTCACGGTAAGAATCCCATATGACTCCATTGCTTCGATTCCATTTTTAATAATATTGACCAGCACTTGTTTAATTTCATCTTTATTCCCTTTTATGTATAGTTCCTCTTGAATATCTGATTTAATGATGATGTTTTGAATATTTGAATAGGAGGTCATCAATTCGATCGTTTTATTGACCTCTTTTGAAATATTGACGTCCGTCAACTCTTCGGTATGCGGTTTGGCCAATGCCAAATAGTCGTTGATGATGGATTGGGCGTGAGAAAGCTCATTCAAGGCGATATTGATATAGTTTTTCTGAGAGTTCAGAAGGTTATGATCATCTCTCATTAATTGTAAAAAACCATTCACGGATGTCATCGGATTCCTCACCTCATGCGCGACGGATGCTGCCAATTGGCTGATGACATTCAGCTTTTCTGCACGCTGAAGCTCTTCTCTGATCGATATTTGCTGATTGACGTTTTCAATGACAAAGACAACCAAAATCAAGCTAACCCAGGAACAACCATAAAAGATAAACATAAAATGTATTTGTTCAAATCTTTCCATAAGAATGAGTGTGCCTGCAACCATGAAGGTAATCAGCCAAAAAACTCCGCTCACCACTAGCAATTTCATTTTCATTCTCATCAATTTATATTTTGATGAAACAAATGACATCAACACAGAAGCCAGTGAATAATTCAACAAAATCACATAAAATCCATCTCCGCCAAGGAAATACCGATATGCAATAAGAATTGCGGAAATCATAATACCAGGCGTGACACCACCATAAAAGAATGCAATCAAAAATGGGATCATTCGAAAATCATAATAATACCCTTTTGAAAATTCCACTGGAAACGTCATCGTCATAACCAGCATGATGGCTAAAATAATGGTCAGCTTTGAGCTCGCTTTGCGCCTTTGAATTGCTTTTTCATGAAAAAACAAATGATAAATCAACATCGGGAAAATGACAATCAATACCTGATAAACGATATGTTGGATTTCATCCAGCATTCTTCACATCTCCTGATCCTAAATAATAGGACATATACCCTATATTTTCGCCAAAATATCAGGGATTCCCTTTTATTTAGTCAATGTTTTTTCATAGCTCAAATTCTCCTTATCTTGATTATTGGAAGACAAATAAAACTTGTGAAGCATCCCCCCTGTAAATGCCGCCAATATTTGTTGAAAGAGCATGCCGGCCACGACAGGAACCGATACTTGGATAGGAAAGTAAGTAATGGCAAGGACAGCTCCTGCACTTATGTTTCTCATTCCACTGTTGTATGTCAATGAGACTGAAGATGGGGCATCTGCCTTCAAAATCTTTGCTGCCAAGAAGCCTATGAAATAGGATGACATGGCAAGAATAAATACAACGATCCCAATCGACAACAAGCTCGCGCTTAAGCTTTTTAAGTATGGGGCAATCGCAGAGCTATTGATGGCCACTACTACCCCAATGGCAATCTTTGAAAATGGGGAAAAGAATGGACTAACCTTTTCAGGAATCTTCCCTTTCGAAAACTGATTGATCAGCATCCCAAAGACGGAAGGAATGACTATCAGAAAAAATAATCCTTTCATGATATCCGCTGAATTCATTTCCACCGCTGTACCGACAAATAAAAATAAAACCAATGGAACCATAAATGGCGATAATAATGTATCAAGCAGAATTATGGATAATGTCAAAATGGAATTTCCAGAATAGATGAATACCCAGACCAAGCTCGTTATCCCTGTTGGAATTAAAAAAGAAAGAATGAGACCGATCCTCGTATAAAGATCATGATGAAAAAATATCTCACCGGCAGCAAAAGCTAATAATGGCATGACGATATGTAGAATGCCAAGGCAAACAAACATGGGCAAGGGATGGAAGAAAACTCTCTTTAAATCCTGAAAGCTGGAGTTCAAGCTTCCTGCCAAGGTCATGAATGCAAAAATCCAAGGTACCCAAAAAACAAACGTATAAAGATCCTTGGAGAATACAATTCCCATTATGACTCCAAGGGGAGTGATAAAAGGCATGATTTTCTGAAGGAATGCATTTATAGAAATGAGCATCTTGGCATCTCCTTTTGATATTTCGTGTTGCGAATAATCTTAGTTTTCCACTCAACCTCATGAATGTCAATATAAAAAGTTGGCCGTGTTAAACACTATGTGTTTTTTTTATCAAAATTAAGAGAACTTCTGTCTTTGAAGTTCCCTTGTCTATTTCTTTTCCATTATAGTCCCTTTCTGATTCCCTTCAAATCGATTCTCGCTCATAACGGGCACCTTATCCGCTTTCTGGTGCCCTTTATTTCGATTCTCAATTCCGACGGGCATCAGAATCCCGTTCTGGTTCCCTTCATTTCGATTCTCACTCCCGACGGGCTTCAGAGTCCCATTCTGGTGCCCTTCATTTCGATTCTTGCTCACAATGGGCACCTGATCCCCATGCTGATTCTTTCCATATCAACTAGAATCGATTATGACAACCTTGAGCTTCAATGCCCTAGAACTGGACAAGGTCAAACTCCAACAGCTTACCTGCCCGTCACCCGCGCCACACCCACTGAACCTCCTACAGTGCGAACCAATCTACTTATCCTTTTCAACATCAGGAAATTTCACAAAAAAAGGCTTTCTAATAAATTCTATGGCAAGTATATTTTGAATGATGAAAGTACGACGCTGTTTGCGCAAAAAACAATATGCCTTTATATATTTTTCATCAATGGATTCAACCTTTATAATCCGTTGTGTTACTTTCCCAAATCTGTCTATATAGAACAACATGACAGGATCTTTTGACATAGCAGCATACATTAATAATTTCTCCATGATGTCCCTCCAACATTTGATTAATTACCATTATATGCAAACATATGTTCCGATAAACCTATTTCCAGCTGATCAATTGAGTAGGAGGGAGTGATTAACTCCCGACCTCTCACACCACCGTACATACGGTTCTCGT